>NZ_JAUBVJ010000061.1:0-51727 GCF_036702785.1 Microcoleus sp. AR_TQ3_B6
ATGTTGCTAAAATCTGCACCAAAGCGCGGCTCCATGAAACGGCGTACACTATCGGGTAAAGCGCTGCCTCCACCCTTGGAACTGGCGAGGCGGCTTTCGATACTGGAACTTGCCACAGAACTCCCATCAGATGCTCGTTGCACCTCTGACTTCATCTTTCCTTCTTCTTCCTCCCCGGACTTGCGCTGCACCAGTGGACTGATGGAATTTACCTCTGGTTGCATTTGAACTGCTTCTGTGTCTTCCCCTGTTTGACGTTGAATTGGCTGCTGGATAGCTGAGTCTGGCATGGTCATGACTTTCGCCGCCATGCTGTCAGCTTCTTGTTCGTATTTATCCCCAGGTGCGCCAACGGTTAGTTTGGTTTGAACTAATTCCTTGTTTTGCTCTTCCTTTTCTTGCGGTTCGCCTTCACTACTCTTCGACTGAATTGCCTCAAGAGGCTGCATCTGGAGAGATTCTGTTAATTTTTTTTGTTCCTTCACGCCAGGGGTTTCAAGACGCTGAATTCCTTGTGGGTAAGTGCTAGAAGCGGAGGAACTTTGAGGCGCTTCTACTGGAATATTTCGCCCATTAAACGGAGCACGGGCGATTAATGGCTTTTGTGCTGATAAGTCGGTCGATATCGTTGAATTGCTTGATTCCAGAGGGCTTTTTTGTACTGAATCTGCTGAAACTTGCTCGCCAATTACTGCTGGTGGTTCTTCCTGTTGGCGTTGAATCCCACCTGCTAAAGACATCCCATTACCCCGAGAGGGCGCTTCTACTGGAATATTTCGCCCATTAAACGGAGCACGGGCGATTAATGGCTTTTGTGCTGATAAGTCGGTCGATATCGTTGAATTGCTTGATTCCAGAGGGCTTTTTTGTACTGAATCTGCTGAAACTTGCTCGCCAATTACTGCTGGTGGTTCTTCCTGTTGGCGTTGAATCCCACCTGGTAAAGACATTCCATTACCCCGAGAGGGCGCTTCTACTGGAATATTTCGCCCATTAAACGGAGCGCGGGCGATTAATGGCTTTTGTGCTGACAAGTCGGTCGATATCGTTGAATTGCTTAATTCCAGAGGGCTTTTTTGTGCTGAATCTGCTGAAACTTGCTCGCCCATTACTGCTGGTGGTTCTTCCTGTTGGCGTTGAATCCCACCTGGTAAAGACATCCCATTACCCCGAGAGGGCGCTTCTACAGTAATATTTTGCCAATTCAAGCTACGACGAATTGTTTTTGGTTGAATCCCTCCTACTTCCTTCGATATGTTTGAATTGCTGCCCAAAGATTCTGATAGCTCTGAAATAGACGGCTTCTGATGCAATAGGGGCGAACTTGCTTGAGTGACCTGGGGTGGCGTCGCCGAAGTTCTAATTTTGGGTAATACTCGTTCCTTCATGACCTAACTTCTCCCGGCACAGCCAGCAACTATTGCAGATTGTTAATTTCAGATTTTAGATTCGATGCGGGACTTACGCTCACCAACCTGGTTTTTCTTAAGACTTGTCACTTTGGAACCCAATATTTAAGCTGAAACCCTATTTCTAGCTTGCTAGTAAGTCCTGTTGATATTTTTAGGGCTAGGATTAACCGCAAATTAATACGGTAGCACAGCCCGCTAAAATTTTATGCGATGGTCTAATGGCTTCGACGATTGTCTTTTCTAAGCGACTGGTGGGAAGCCCGTTAATCAAAACTGTAAGACTACATCGATTATAATCCCATGGCTATGTGGGGGGAGGGACACAGGATAACCGTATATCCCCATCTACCACTCGGAACCGCTACAACTTCATCAGGATACAGGTATTTCTCGATCGAGTCAATTATATTCACTTTTAGTTAATATACAGCGGTTCTCAAAAAAGTGAGGTATGCCCTATGCCCTATGCCCTATGCCCTATGCCCAGTTCTCATCTTTCGCTCGAAAGGCTATAGTTAACTAATATCAAACGGCTTTGTCCCTAAATCCTGTTAATTGCAGACACAAGGTAGATAAGGGAGATAAGCAACATAAGGATTTTAAGGAATATAAGCATTTTAAAATCCCAAAACAAGCATCAAAATATTTATTTTAAAAGACCGTATCTTCCCCGCCCAATAAGTACAATCATTCAATAATGATTACATAGCTGAGGGAAAGAGCAAGTTGGGCCCGAATCAATCAGCCTATCAAAAGCTTAGTTCTCCTCAATAAAAAAATTGTGTAAATTGGAGAATCAAAAAATGTCTGTATTACATCGCATCAAATCCGGTACATCTGTGTTATTAACCTTGGGAACAGTTGCCGCAACCGCAGCGCCGATGCTAGCTCCCGCGCCTTCTTTTGCTCAGACAGCTTTTTCGGATGTTAATAATAACTACTGGGCAAAAGATTTTATTCAAGATTTGTCAGAAAGAGGAATTATCAAAGGATTTCCCGATGGCAGTTTTCGCCCGGATGCACCGGTAACGCGGGCTGAATTCGCGGCAATGGTGCGTTCTGTGAAAAAGGCAAAAACCCGCGCTGCTGTAAGGTTTGCCGATGTTCCGTCTAATTTTTGGGCAAGCGGGGCGATCGCAGAAGCTTATGAAATGGGATGGATGTCTGGCTATCCCGGCAATGTTTTCAGGCCGGGACAGCAGATTCCTCGCGTTCAAGTTGTAGTCGCTTTAAATAACGGCATGGGCTATGAGCCTACCTGCAATTTTCAAGATGTTCTCAGCTACTATAATGATGCGGGTGAGATTCAAAGTTATGCTGTTAAAAGCGTTGCTGCTGCTACAGAAAAACAGTTGGTGGTCAGCTATCCCAATCCTAAATCTCTCAAACCTAACAAGTCAGCAACGCGAGCTGAAGTAGCTGCTTTTATCTATCAAACATTAGTGAGTACCAATCAAGCAAGAGCAATTAATTCTCCTTACATTGCTAAGATTGATATTAGCGAGTCTGTGGCTGTGAAAATTCCCAGCGGGGCGACTATTCCAATCGAGTATGCAAAAGGCAAGATTTTGCTCGGCCCCAATGACAAGTCTCCGATTACGCTGACTGTAGCTTCGGATATCAAGGGCAGTAATGCCCAAGTGCTGATACCCGAAGGCTCGAAAATTAGTGGCGAATTGCGATCGACTGCTTCGGGCGTTCAGTTTGTGGCTCAAGAATTAAGTATAATCAACGGCAGCAGAGTGCCTCTCAATGCTACTTCGCAACTGATTACTAGGAAAGAAACTGTTACCAAGGGGGTTAATGTTGGTAATCTGGTTAAGAATACGGCCTTGGGTGCAGCAGCAGCGGCGGCGATCGCAGGTGTTACGGGCGATCGGGCGATCGCGACTGAAGAGGTGCTCGGCGGTGCGGGAATCGGGACTTTGATCGGGGTGTTTTTGGGTAGAGATAAAGTCGATTTGTATGCTGTTAATCCCGACACCGATTTAGATTTGCAGTTGGATTCCGAGTTGGTAGTTGGTACTGCCAGCACAGGCATTTGTAGCGCTCGATAGAGCTGATACTGGGAAATTTCTTCAAACCCCTCGCCTTACAGGAGAGGGGCTTTAATGTGTGTATTTTACATCGCTACAGGTGCATCTAATCAAATACAGCTTTTTTTAGGTAAGTGAGGTACATAGCTTTCGATAGAGCACACGGCGCCGTGCCGTTTCCCGTAAGCTCGCGATCGCTTGACGGGTGTGCTTCATCAACGTGGAATCTGCTGTAATTAGCCAGGGATTTTCTTTAAGTGTGAATTTCTACGGGCATCCCAAACTTTCTCGGGTAGAAACTCCCGTCACGGGATTGACACCATCTGCTTTCTCGCACAGGATAGCCACTTGATAAGCGTCGATAATTGCGTCTGTAAAATCAGCGCCGGAAATTGCAGCATCAAAAAACCGAGTTCGAGTCATAATTGCCTCGGTAAAATTAGCATTTGTCAAATTAGCGCCGTCGAATGTAACTCTATCTGCCAAAGCACCGGAGAGGTTGGCACCTGACAAGTTGGCATTCAGCAAAACTCCCTTAGTTAAAATCGCATTAGTTAAATCAGCACCTTGAAAATTTGTTCCCCGCATTTCAGCAGCGACAAATGTTCCCCCCGCTAAATCCGAGTTGGAAAAATCGCGATCGGACAAATTAATATTTGTGTAATTAATACTTGTTTTCGGCAGGGCAAAGGCCGGAGTAGCACTCAGCAGCACCCACCCACAAGCCAACACTAAACTTAAAACCAGGCTCAGGAAAATTCGGCAGACTCTTTTCATGATGATGGGAATGGGGAATTGGGCATAGTTGACTGTTGACTGTTGACAATCTAAAATCTAAAATCGATTGACTGTTGACTGTTGACTGATGACTGTTAACAATCTAAAATCTAAAATCTAAAATCTAAAATCGATTGACTGTTGACTAATGGCTAATGATTAATTAAAATCGCTTTACCCAATCTTCGCCGACGCGAAGTGTCAAGTCAGAATTAATTTCACCAGTAGAAGATGCTTCAATTTTACCGCCGCCTAACGCTTTTCGCAGTAGATTCGCTGCCTCTAAATCGCCTTGCTGAACAATAATTTGACTTTGACGCTCCTTCTGGGGCGAATCCTGCACTACAGATACATTAAAAAAGCCCTGTTTTCTGAGAAATTCAGCAACGGTTTTTGCGGTTGTCGGTTTGCTAGAAGCGTTTTGGACAGCTATTTTGAGGTTTTTGGGCAAAACAGACTCGCTGGGATTGCGAAGTCGTCCTTGTGCCAAATCCGGCACGCCCAGGTTCAAATATTGTGTCATAATGCGATCGACCCCGACCTTATCTAAAATCCAATAACTCCTCAAATCCCCTTGTTCTGAACTCGAACTTCCAGGCAACATTACCATTTTAAAAGTATCTCGCTCCAATTGCAAACCGAAATTTACCAGCGTCAATATTTCCTCATAATTTAGGTTTGTATCCACATATTTTTGCATCAATCGAACAATTTGTGGCAAGCGCACAAATACTGATGGACTTGCGAGCCGGTTCCGAATAGCTTGAATCAAAGATTGCTGCCGCTGAATGCGGCCGATATCTCCTAAACCGTCGTTGCGAAACCGAGCAAATTGTTCTGCTTGTTCTCCATTGAGAGTTTGCCATCCCTGGGCTAAGTTTATTTTTAACTTTTGGGCGGTATCTGTATAAGACATTGCGCGAGGTACAAATACCTCAACTCCGCCCAACAAATCGACTAATTCCCGAAACGCACTGCTGCTGACTCGCACGTATCGTTCAATTCTCGTATTGTTCAGCATACTGCTAACCAATCGCGCCGCCAAAGCTGCTCCTCCCCTAGCATTGGCTTCGCTAATTTTGCGGAAGGGAACTCCGGGAACTTCGACTTGAGTATCTCGCGGAACTGAAAGCAAACTAATAGATTTATCTCTAGGATCGAGGTGCAACAAGAGTATTGTATCGCTGCGACCCTCAAAAATCTTAGGGGAATTGGCTGCTGCTTCCGGCACGCGGTCAATTCCCAGTATCAAGATATTAACTGGCCGCGACAGGCGGTATCCAGAGGGGTTGGATGATGTATAGTTAAAGCCAGTAGCGTCTAGGACTCTAGTGATAACTGGGGGTTCCACGGGAGCTAAGAGGGCGGTAATTGCCCCGATTGCTGCGGAGATGGCGGCTGTGAAAACTAGGAAAAATAGCCCAAATATATACAGGAATAATTTAGGCTTTTTTCGAGATTCTCGATCGACTGGTTTAACAAAGTTGCTTTTAAAGATTGACCAGTTTTTCATTGACTTGGTGTTGATTATTGCATTTTTTCAGCTTTGCAGTAAAACTTGGGCGGTGCTTCTGGAAAGTATTTGAGCAAAGCCGGACACAGCCAGCCTTCGAGATTTTTCGCTTCCCACCGATACCAGTTACCGCCGTATTCTTCTTTCAACCACAGCATTTCTGCTTGATATCCGGGAAATGGATTGGCCGAAAATAAGAGTCGGAAACCTCGATCGGCATTGGGAATGTCTGCGACGAGCACGTTAATCATTTCGGGGACGCCCTGAACAAATGGTTCTCGGACAAGTCCGACTCGCTCGTCGTCAAAAACCCAGGTGTACTGTTCGCGATAGGGGTAAATTACCATCATGGCATTAACCATGCTATTCTCCTCTTTTTATTTCGTTTGTTTTGTCGGCGCCAAGGCAAGTCTTGATAAATTATATTCTGTTGCCCGGGAGTTGTGCACTATCGGATTTGACAACCATGTTTTAACTTAAAAAAACTCGCGGTTATTGACAAACGTTGTTCGGCTTGGGCGGATTGGTGAAGTCTAGGCATATCGGGCTTGAGAGCAGTTTTTTAACTTTTTTTATTTTCGGTAAATGGTAGCCAAATCAAAGACGTTTAAAGGTGATTCATTGCAAGATTTTTTCTTCTAATTGTGCCTAGTTTTATAACCCTTATTACCTTTGTAGTAATGATATCGTTTCCGGTTGCATGGGCACGCTCGAGTCAAGGTCAATTACTCCTTACCAGGAAGAGCCTGGTAACGCATATCCGGAGGAAGAGCCTCCATAGTCTGGGCCGAGGCAGAGCCTCGCTTACATCGGTTCCCAGGAAGAGCCTGGAAGTTAAATTGTGCCGAGTTTTATAACCATTATTACCTTTGTAGTAATGACGAATATTTTTTATTTACCCCACTATGAGGACGAACACCCTAACTAGAAACCTTTAACTGTTTGTAGTTGGGTGTGATGTTTGTTTTCGGGAAAACCCAGCTCAAATTCTCGTCAGCTCAACCAGCGCCTTAGCTAAATATTGATACTGCGGCAAAGTATTGTATATTTGAGCCGAAATCCTCACCAACTGCTTACTAGCATCCGGCCAAGGAATCACTGGAACTTCAATTTGAAAAATCTCCCACAGCGCCTGTTGCAAAGGTGGAATTCCTCCCTTTGCAACTGCATCAGGCTGGGAGTCTGCCAGTGGCACAACTGCCATGGAACCCACCATTTCATCAGGACAAGGCAGTGGCCAACCTAATTTGTCCGCCAATATTTTTCTCCCCGCCAACGCCAGAGCATGATTTTTTGCCCTCAATTCCGGCCAGCCACCACTCAACAAAGAACCCATAAAATCAATAGCTACAGGCACGCACAAATAGGGACTCGGATCGCCTGTTCCCATCCAGTCAAATTCTAATTGAAAGCGCGATTTATCAGCGCGGGGCGAGTTAGCACCGTGACTGATCGTAGTTGGCCGAATGGCATTTTGCTTGTCGCGCCGCACGTACAGAAAGCCCGCACCTTTCGGCGCGCACAGCCATTTATGACAATTTCCCGTATAGTAAGCCGCGCCAATCTCATCTAAATTCAGCGCTACCATTCCCGGCGCGTGAGCTCCGTCTACTAATACATCCACGCCACGGTTAGCTAACTCGCCGACTAACTGTTTGATGGGAAAGATTAAACCTGTTTGGCTCACAACGTGGTCTAATAAGGCTAACTTTGTTTGCGGTGAAACGCACTTAATTATTGCTTCAATAATTTGTTCGGGCGACTCAATTGGAAAGGGTACTTCTGCTACTATTACTTTAGCTCCTGTCCGCTCGGCTACAAAGTTAAGTGTGTTGCGGCAAGCGTTGTATTCCTGATTTGTAGTTAGCAATTCGTCGCCCGGAGCAAAATAGAGCGATCGCAAAACTGCATTTACTCCCGTGGTGGCATTCGGCACAAAAGCCAAGTCATCCTCACTCGCACCGAGAAATGCTGCTAACTGATTTCTCGCATTATCCAACAATGGTTCAAATTCGCGCAGAAAGAAGCGGAGTGGTTCTCTTTCCAGTTGTTCCCGAAAACTGGTTTGCGCTTCCAATACGGGAATCGGACAAGCCCCAAAAGAGCCGTGATTGAGGAAAGTTATATTGCGCTCAAGCAACCAATATTGGTTAATCATTAGTAATTAGTCCGTAGTCATTAGTCATTAGTCATTAGTCATTAGTCATTAGTCATTAGTCATTAGTCATTAGTCATTAGTCATTAGTCAGTCAACAGTCACCCGTCAACAGTCAACTGTCAACTGTTACTCATTTTACCTTTTAATTGCTCAAACTCTTCTAATGTATTGCAATTCGATAACATGACTGCTTCTTGTTCCCCTACAGGTAGAGGGATGGCGGGGATTTGATTTAACCACACTTGAAAGGAACGTCCCCCTTTGTCAATAAAACTTTGCAAACTGGGCAGAGATTGTTGGCGGTAGAAGCCGCACAAAGGCTCCCAGCGCGGATTTTGATAAGGCACAACTGCTAAAGTAGACGGGGGAATGTCTGTTAACTGACTTGCCCACTTCTGAATAATCTCAGCATTCAACAAAGGTAAATCGCAACCTAACAGTAAAATCCACTCGGTGGCTATTTCTTTCAATCCCTGAGTCAATGCAACCAAGGGCCCGCAGCCGGGATTGTACTCTACCAGAAATTTGGATGTTTCGGTTAAGGTCGATCGATAGCGAGCGGGCCAAGCAGTCAGAACATAAACTTCTGGCGTTACAACTGCTGCAACTTCGCACACCCGCTGCAATAGGGATTTGCCCTCTATTTCCAACAGGGCTTTATCCCTACCCATCCGCGAACTTTGACCGCCTGCAAGCACAATTACGGCAATTTTATGATTTGTCATTGGGAAGAAGGAAGAAGGAAGAAGGAAGAGGGAAGAAGGAAGAGGGAAGAAGGAAGAAAATTTTCTCAATATTTGGCGGGGATTTCCCAAAAAACCTGCTCAATGTAGTGTGTCCACTACGCATAAAACAGATCAATTATTCTCAACTCAAAACACTAACGGCTTGGCTAACTTCCTCAAGTTTTTGCACGACTTTACCGCTGCTCAATAAAGCTTCTGCCTCAATTAAACCCGAGTTCATATCCAAACAAACTCCGCTGCGCCACAGATAAAATCCGCCGTTCCAGATAGCTGACTGCATCAATTCCGAGGGTTTTCCCAGCAACACTTCCTGCATTTCTTTTAATAAGTCAGGCGCTGATTCAAAGGGAGGATTTGTGCTGCTAAAGCCGTAATCTCCGTGAGCTAAAAGCACTCGCTCAAACTCTGCATCCGGCTTAGAAATGCCGATAATCGCAGTGCGATCGCGCGGCAAATCGCAGCTTCCCTCCAATCCTTTGACTGTGGTATAATTTTTTATTCCCCGCAACTCAAAGGCTTTTTGAAACATACCTTCTGTCGGTGGGTGGACGTAGCCGGAGATGACGTTAACGTCGCCGGCACAGGGACACCACATCAACTCCATTGTCGAAAAAGGTGGCCGTTTGCCGATTTCGCGGCGGTAGGGTACTAAAGCGGCGGCTTGAGGAAAATGCTTGGGAAGGTACACAAAACCTAAACCCGTATTGTCAAAAACTTGCTGGACTTTTTCTAAACGGAGTTTTCTCCAGTCTACTCCCAAACCGCGCCAAATTTCAATCAGGGGAATGCCTTCCTTGGTTGGCATGGTATCTCCCCCGTGCATGAGGGTTGGGACGCCAGAGGCGGCTAAAATTAGGGCGGTTATTGGGCTAATTGGAGCTGTGCGCGATCGCCCGTCGTAAGCAACGCCAAACACGGCGACGGTAGAGACGGAAAACCCTTTTTCTCGGTTTGGGGGAGCAAGCACAGGCCCCAATTCTTCATAAGCATCGAGCATTCCGGCTAATTCTTCGCCGGTGGGCCGTTTAATGCGGTGGGAAATCATAAAAGCTCCGATTTGAGTCGGTGTTGCTTCTCCCAGTAACATCATCCGCGTGGCTGCTGCTGCTTCGGATCGAGTTAAGTTTTCTCCTGTGTGTATTCCGCTGCCAATTTTTCGCAGCAATTCTCTAAATGCGTCACTCATAACTTGTTAAGTTGGTAGTTGGTAGTTAGTAATTGGTAGTTAGTAATTGGTAAGATTTGAATCGTTTTAAATTTAAAATCCCGAACTCTCAATTATTCAAAATAATCGAATTAACTCCCTGATTTTTCTAGCTGGATTACATCAAAGGGCGGCACACATTCGCGTACCAGGTTCCAGAAATGGGCGATCGGCGGAATTTGCATTCGATCGTGTGTTGTCACCAACACGACTTCGCGAGTCCAAGCCGGATCGATCGCCGATTGGCCGATCGCCGAAACCTTGGAATTTGACCGATCTAGGGCGATCGACCGAATTGCTAAAGTGCGATCGCCCTTCGCCTCCACCAAAGCTGAATGCGGCAGCAAAGCAATCAATTCTCCCTGTCGCACCACACCCCGAAAAGCATCAAGAGTGTTGAGTTCCAAAACAGCATGAAGTTTAGCACCGATGCGTCCAAATTGTTCTTGCACCATCCGCTGCATTCCGTACCCATCCTTAAACACCACTTGCGGGTAACAAATCAATTCCGGCCAAGGTACTCGATCGTACTGGGCCAAGGGATGACCCGCCGCCATCAACACCTCGATCGGCTCATTGTAGAGTACCTCAACCAACATTTCCGGGGCTTGAGTAAAATAGCGGTTGTTCATCACCACTGCTATATCTACCAAACCGTCTTTGAGGACTTTCAGAGCTCGATCGCTCCCGAGGGAAGTCACCCGCAACTGCACGTTAGGATAGTCGCGGCAAAACTTTTGCAGCACAGGCGGCAAATAAGCAGCGCAAACCGAGTGAATCGCAGCCACGCACAGTTCCGGCTGCTTTCCCGCCAACAAGTCTCCCAATTCTTCAGCAGCATTTCGCCAAGTCTGACAGATTTTGCGAGCGTGAGGTAGCAGGCGTTCCCCTCCCACAGTCAGCTTCGCGTGGGCCGTACGGTGAAACAGCGACAAACCCACGGATGCTTCTAATCCCTGCACTTGGCGGCTAATAGTCGATTGCGTAACGCCGCACTTCCGGGCCGCTTGCTGAAAGCTACCGGTTTCAGCAACTGAAAGAAATGCTTGAAGCTGCTCTAAGCGCATGGAGGTTTAATTCGAGATGGTTTCAGAAATTTTACTGGAAGATAATCTGTGACATTAACCGATTTAGTAGCAGAATTTAGTAGACTTTGATACAGGTACAGATTAGTTTTGATTCCGGGGCGAGACGCGGGGATGCTTGGCTCTACGAATCAATTTGCTCGGCTAGGATTGCTGAGGACCAAAGTAGAGGTCGATTCTCCTATGTTGAAGGGATTCCTGCATCTGCAAAGTTATAAAAAAATGGATTTAATCAAGAGAAATTCATCGATTTTTTCCAGCTTGTAGCTAAACGGTTGGAATGAACTGCACAGTCAGAATCGCTTCATCACTTGCGCTAAATTGCTTGGTTTATCCCTATGCTTTGGACCCGAAAACTCGCCTGAAATTTATTACCTCCTTGGGCATTATAGTACCTGACTCTGCCTAAACCTCTCAATCAATGTACGAATATTGCAGGCCGGTTAAAACCTGTAGTGAACTTTCATCCCCGCACTAAAGTCACTCTTGTTTTCTGTTTTTTTGTATAAACTAGGAATTAGCGGGTCAGCAACACAAGTGCAACGCCGGATCGATCGCACAGGAAAGCCGAAATGCGGCCATTTCTTAAGATTATGTCATTTAACCACAATTTTATTCTGCAAGGTGCATGTTGCCAGTGGCAGCCCCAGTTGATGGGACTGCACGCAGTCAGCGATTTGTTAATTGCCTTGGCTTATTATTCAATTCCAGCAATTCTGACATATTACTATGTCCGGAAGCAGGGGGACGTGCCTTTGAGCAAGGGGTTTCTCCTATTGGGAGCCTGGTTTTTCTGCGGCGGGACAACTCAGTTGATGCAAGTTTGGATGCTGGTGCATCCCAGCGAATGGCTGTCAAGTTCGCTCGCGGCCGTGACGGCTGTCATCTCTCTGTGGGCTGTAGCGGAACTGATACCCTGGGTTCCTCAAATGTTGGGTTTGGCTGGGGCGGCTTCTTTACCAGCAAATACGGCGCTCTTAACCCAAAAGGTCGATCGACCGCAAACCGACTCTACCATTAAAAATTCCGGATCGTCCCCCACAACCGAAATCCAGCAAATTAACCAGCAATTGCTCTCGGAAATAATGCAGCGCCAGCGAGTCGAGGAAATCCTGCTGGACACTGTAGAGAAGCTGCAAGAAAGCCAAGAACGCTTCCGCGTTTTTCAGGAATTATCTCTAGACGGATTTAACGTGTTGCGCAGCATTCGCGACGAATCCAAAATTGTGGATTTTGAATGGGAATACATCAATCCAGCAGCGGCAAAAATTCAGCTAAGCACCCCTGAAGCATTGGTCGGCAAGCGATTGCTGGAAGTGCGACCAGGTCATAAAGATAACAGTTTGTTCGATCGTTTCGTGCAAGTTGTAGAAACAGGAATTCCCCTCGATACCGAGATTTATTACAACAGCGAAGGCATTGTCGGCTGGTTTCGGATTATGACTGTTAAATTGGGCGACGGCATTGCTATTTCTTTTAGCGATATTACAGGGCGCAAGCAAGTAGAAGCATCCCTGCGCAACGCGCTGCAAAAACTAACTTCTCATTTTGAAAATACGCCCCTAGCGGTGATAGAGTGGGATGAAAACTTTCGTCTCAGCGGGTGGTCGCCGGCGGCCCAGAAGATTTTTGGGTGGAAGGCAACAGAAGTTTTAGGCAAGCATTTTAGCGAAGAGAAATTTATTTCTAAGGGCGATTTGTCAGAGGTAGAAGCGGCAATTTATAGTTTAAAAAACCCAGACCATCGCTGCAATGTAGTTCGCAACAGCAATTATAATAAGTGGGGTTCGTTGGTGCACTGCGAGTGGTACAACTCGGCTGTTTACAGCGATTCGGGACAGTTGATATCGGTGCTGTCTCTGGTTTTGGACGTGACGGAACGCTTTAAATTTCTGGAAGTGCTGCGACAGTCTGAAGAGCGGTTTCGGATTGCAGCAGAAAGTGCCAGCGATTTGATTTACGAATGGGATATCGAGACTGGCATCGTGCTGTGGTTCGGTCACGTAGACGAACATTTGGAGTACGAAAAAGGCGGATTTCCGAGGACAAGAGAAGCTTGGCACAGTATCTTGCACCCGCTCGACCGCGATCGAGTCGAGGCCTCGGTCGATCGGTATTTGAGTGCGCCACGCATTTCTGCGGCCCCATTTTTTCAGGAATACCGCGTTCAGTGCCAGTGGGGCGGCTGGCTCCACTGGATCGATCGGGGCAAAGCAGTGCTTGACAAACAAGGCAATCCCTGCAGATGGATCGGCGTAATTAGCGACATCAGCGATCGCAAAGAGGCCGAAGAACAGCGGAATCTAGCCTTGGCGCGGGAACAGACCGCCCGTCGCCAAGCCGAAGCCAGCGAACAGCTTTACCGCGTCCTCGCTGAAGCCATCCCGCAAATAGTTTGGACTGCTTCAGCAGACGGCTGGTTCGACTACTACAACCAGCGCTGGTTTGAATATACAGGCTTGACGCTGGAGGAAACTCAAGGCTGGGGGTGGCAGCTAGCCCTGCATCCAGATGACGTGGAAAATTGCGTAGAAAGCTGGAAGACCTCGGTACAGACGGGGGGGACTTACGAGGTGGAATACCGCTTTAAACGGGCATCGGACGGGGCTTACCGCTGGCATCTGGGCAGGGCATTGCCCGTGCGGGACGCGGAGGGGAAAATTCTCAAATGGTTCGGGACTTGTACGGATATTGACGATCGCCAGCGTTCGGCCCAAACAGCCTATTTTCGCGCTCAAGCTTTGGCTTTGCTGTCGTCGGCTTCCCTGGATTACGAGGAGGCGCTGCAAGGTTTGGCAGATTTAACAGTACCGGCCCTGGGGGATTGGTGCTGCGTGCATTTGGTCGAACCCGACGGCTCGATCCGCTTGCAAGCAGTTGCTAACTCAGATCCGCGCAAAGTCGCTATGCTGTGGCAAATCGACCGGCGCTTGCCGCTAGACCCCCAGGGACGGCACGGAGTAGCAAAGGTGCTGCGGACTGGAGAGTCGAAGCTCTACGCAGAAATACCGGAATGGGTGATCGAGGCGGTTGTCCCCGACAGGGAACTGCAGTTGGTGCTGCGATCCCAGGTGCTGTCGGCAATCTGCGTGCCGCTGATAGCTCGCGGGCGGACCCTGGGAGCGATTTCGCTGCTGTGCGGGGAGTCCGGCCGCCGCTGCGGGGAGGGCGATTTGGTTTTGCTGCAGGATTTGGCGCGGGATGCGGCGGTGGCTATCGACAATGCGCGGCTTTACCGGGAAGCAGCGGAGGCCAACCGGATTAAAGACGAGTTTTTGGGAACGCTTTCTCACGAGTTGCGGACGCCTCTGAACGCGATTTTGGGCTGGGCCCAGATGCTGCGGCAGCGCCAGATGAGTCCGGAAAAAACGGCTGTGGGTTTGGAGACTATTGAGCGAAACGCGCGGTTGCAGACTCAGATGATTGAGGATTTGCTCGACGTTTCCCGGATTGTGAGCGGCAAAGTGTGTTTGAAGCTGTTGTCGGTGGATTTGGTGCGGATTGTAGAAACGGCCGTGAAAGCGCTGAGCCCTGATGCTGAAGCTCGGGGAATTCAATTGGTGAGTTTTTGTGACCAAGGGGTGAGCTTGGTGAGGGGCGATGCTACTCGTTTGCAGCAGGTGGTGTCTAATTTGCTCTCGAATGCTATTAAGTTTACGCCGCCGTCGGGTCGCGTGGAAATAAGGCTTTCGGAGGATGGGGGACCGGGAGCAGCGGGTGGCGCCATATTGTCTGGGCCGTCTCCGGTTCACTCTGTGAAGATCGTTGTCAGCGATACGGGAATTGGCATTAGCAAGGAGTTTTTGCCCTTTGTGTTCGATCGCTTCCGCCAAGCTGACAGCACTTCTACGCGCAATTACGGCGGGCTGGGACTGGGATTGGCGATCGTCCGCCATCTCGTGGAACTCCACGGCGGCAGTGTTTGGGCCGAAAGTCCCGGGGAAGGACTCGGCTCGACTTTCGGAGTGCGGCTGCCAATAACAACAGTCAACAGCTAACTGTTAACTGTTGTTATTGGTTACTGGTTATTCGTTATTTTATTGATACCAGGACTCTGCTCTTGAGCGTAAGATTCATTGGTAAAATAGTAATGGCTGTGCGGTTCGTTTTTAGGACTTACTCCATTCACCACTAAGCCCAGAACGTGCTGGCTTGATTTCTTCAAAAGCTCCTTGGCAAAAGCCACAGTACCCGAATTAAGCACTCCAGGTCGCACAACCAATAAAATCCCATCTGCTTTATTCCCCAGAATCAGAGCATCAGCAGCAACATTCAGAGAAGGAGCATCGATAATCACTGCATCGTAAGTAGCCGAAAATTGCTTAATCAATAAAGTGATCCGCTGTGAATCCAACAGAGCCATTGGATTAGGCGGAATCACCCCGCAAGTGAGCACATCTAAATTATCCATAACTTGGGCGATCGCATCCCCAAACCCAGCTTGTCCGACTATCACATTGCTCAAGCCTACTTGATTGGGAAGTTCCCAAATTTGATGTTGAACAGGACAGTGCATATCCGCATCTACCAGCAAAACCTTCCGTCCTAATTGAGCTATAGCTACAGCCAAATTAGCGGATACAGTAGACTTGCCTTCTTGCGGTAGCGAACTACTGACAACAATCACTTTCAGCTCTTTATCAGAACTCAGGAACCTGAGATTTGCCTGAAGCATTCGGTAAGCAGCACTGCTCGAAGTATGAGGAGTATCTCTAACAACAATCTGTCGGGGAGATACCCCTAAATCCTGCGCAGCAGACTTAAGTTGCCAGGAATTGCGCCGAGGATTTTTTTCAAACTTTCTCTGGAAAGGAATCACCCCCAACAAAGTAAACCCAAATAATTCCCTCGCCTCTTCAATAGTTTTGACAGACTTATCTTGAGATTCTAAAAGCAGCGCCGCAGCTAGAGCAAGCAGAGTTCCCAACAAGCTGCCCGATACCAGCAATAAAGACTTGCGAGAACGCACTGGTTCCTCCGGAACACTCGGCTTTTGGATAATCCGAGCATTCCCCACTTGCTGATTTTCAGTAATCCGAATTTGCTGGAGTTTTTTCTGCAATTCTTCATAATCAGCTTCCGCTTCTTGGAGTTTTCTTTCTAGTTCCCGCTTTTCCTTCTCTAACTTCGGCAAAAGTTTTACCCGCTGCTTGTAGCCAGATAGAGCATTTGATAGAATAGTAACTCGCTCAGCCAAACCCTGGCGTTCTACATCTACCTTGATAAATTCTTCGATCAGTTTTGGTTTCACCTCTCCTATCTGTAAACTTTGATTGAGCAACGGCTGTTGCCCGCCTAAAACTTGTTGTATTTGTTGGTCGAGTAAATTTTTTATGGTAGCTTTTTTAATTTCTAACCTAGTTATCATAGGCGACTTATCCCGGAAGCGATTTTGCTCAATAGCTAACTCACGCTCTATTTGTTTGTACTCTTTCAGAGCTTCCTGCACAGTGCTAGATTGGCTGAGAGTGCTGGCGGTCAATGCTTGCTGGGGATTCATTTGTAATTCGTCTTCAAATGCTTTGGACTTAGCACTGGCATTGAGCAAATCCGACTTAGCTTGGTCGATTTGACTTTCTAGTTGCGCCATAACTGCTACTGCTGATTTAGCTTCTTCTTCAAGATTTACAACTTTATTATCTTCTTTAAATTTACTCAATTCTGCCGCTGCTTTCCGCATAGCTTGGTTCGAGTTAGGCAGTTTCCTTTCAATAAACTGTCGAACAGACACAGCTTCTAAGCGATTCACTTTTTGATTGTTATCTATATAAAAGTTCATCATGGTTTTTACGACATCGGCTGCTATCTTTGGGTTTTGGTCTTTGTATGAAACCGTTAGGATATCAGCGCCCTTAACAGTAGCTACGGTCAGCTTTTTAAAAAAATCTTTGGTTTTCAGGGGATGATTTTTTTCGTCTTTTAACTGAAACCTATTTATAGTTTTTTCGACATTTTCGACAGAACGAATCAGTTCTATTTCGGTAGTCAGAGGGTTGCTTTGCTCCGCCGCCGGAGTCAACACTCCGATTTCTTTGCCCAATTCTGTTAAAGCAGATCCAGGAGTTGTTTTCTTAAATAACAGCTTTCCTTCTGCTTCATAAACTGCTTTTTGCCTCAGGGTGCCATAGGTGGTGAGTGCCACAACCGAGGCAAATACAGCTAAGGCTGGCAGCCACCTGCGCTTCAAAATCTGCCAGTATTCCTGAAATCCAATACCACTTTCAGTTGATTCCATCTGTTACTCCCGAAAAATAATTTTTGGTAAACTTTAACACCCTAGGGCGTGTTTTTAAACTATAACCACAACCGAATGCAGGCGATCGTAATCATGGCTGTATAATTTGCACGCAATTTCTCAGATCGGGTAGCAATAGGTCTCCAGTTCTTGAGTCGGTTGATAGCACATTTAACTATATTATTGCCTTGACGGTAGATTTCAGGGCTAAAAAGACCGCGACGTAGTTCATTTGAAAGTCGTGGGATGGTAAAACGGATACCTCGCCGTAGATGACTACGGATGCGACGACGTGCGTGAGGCTTTGTCTCCTACCACTCTTTCAGGGGGTAGACGCGGCTATCTGCACCAGAATGCGCTTACTGCTCAAGTGTTCCATCAATTGTTCTAAAAAAATTGACTCGTTAGGTTGACCTTGACTCAGAAGAAAAGTTATGCGTTTACCTTTACCCTCACAACAAATGTGTATTTTGCTACTAAAACCACCACGAGAACGACCTAGTTTCTCCTGTGATTTGCCGCCTTGTTTCCACCCTCGGGGTGTTGGTGTGCAAGAATCACGGTTCCATCGACCTAATCAACCGGACAGTCTAGGTTTCGGAGTTAGTCTGCATCGGCTTGTAGGCCTTCTAGGACTTGTTTGCAAATATCGGCTTTTTGCCACCGATAAAACCGTGTTGCCAGGCTTTCCCACTTGCTCGTTCACCGCAGGTCTTGCTATAACGCCCCGGTTCTGAGTATCCTGTGGATGCCCTTCACAACCTGTCGGTGGTCATGACGCAGACTTACTGGTTTTGGGTTGGAGCGGTGGAATTAGCTGTTTTAACGAATCCCACTGTTGCGTACTTAAGTCTCCTCGATTCCTCAAGACTCCATGCCGGAGCTCGCCTATTTTCTAGGATACAACGAGGCAAGAAAACACGCCTTAGGATTTTAAACAAATTATTGACGAGAGCCCTTAGATGATTTAAGTCAAGCAATGTCAGGGTTTTTCCACATATGTTGTTTGCCACCCCCTTAACAAAACATATTTTGCTTAAGAAATATTAAGTAATAATTAAAAATTTATAACGTTATGAGAGAGCGAAGAAGTAGAGTCTGGTAAACTCAGCAATAAGCTGCGATCTAAAAATTTAATCAACCACATATAAATCTCAAAAAGGAAATTAAGAGATGGGACATTTTCTTAACAATTTATCCTTAAAGAGAATATCACTTGAGTGATGCCCGATAAAAAGGCTGATTAATTACAGCGCGCAGGGTGGTATAAAAAACCACCTCAGCATTAGGTATTCGCTCTAGTTACGGTAAAGTTGTTGTCTAAGAGGGTGTGATGAATAAGAACATAAAAAAACTCAGTAAAGTGTTGGTCGGATTAAGAACCCGTCATTTTTTGATAATCGATACAATTTGTTTTGCGATCGCACCGTTATTGGCCCTGGACATTCGTTTAGATGGCATATTGAATCTGGGTCCCTACTTACAAAGTCTGGCTGTAATTACAGTATTATTTGTAGCAGTCAAACTTATAGTATTTTATGCCGGCGGCTTATACAAGCGTTACTGGCAGTATGCCGGCCTGGAAGAAATGGAACAAATAGCGATGCTGATAGGTATATCCCTAGTAGTAGAAACTATCTGGTTCCAAAAACTCTACCACCTAAATAATTCGCCGATCGCAAATCTGCCACGATCGCTGCCGCTACTACAGGCTATGATCAGCTTTTTGTTAGTTGCAGCGATTCGTTTCAGCATTCCCGCCCTCGAAAGATGGAACCCAAGACCCGGGAAATTTCAGCAGGGCGATCGCATCCTGATAGTCGGTGCGGGCAGTGCAGGCACATCTCTGGTGCTGTCGATGCAGAGGAGCCCGGAGGTAGGACTCCATCCCATCGCATTCATTGACGACGACCCCAAAAAATTCAGGAAGCAGATTCGCGGACTGACTGTAGTCGGCAATCGTGATAGCATTCCCGAAGTAGTTCGATCGCTAAATATAGCCAAAGTCATAATTGCCATCCCCTCAGCTCTGGGAAAAGAGATTAGGGAAATCCTAGAAATTTGCCAGTCAATTGGAATTCCAACCAGCATCCTCCCGCGCCTCAACGAAATCATGAATGGTCGTGTAAGTTTAGGTAGCCTCAGAGAAGTAAAGATTGAGGACTTGCTCCGCCGCGAACCCATTCAAACCGATGTTGAGAAAGTCTTGGGATTGATTGGAGGCAAGAAAGTTCTAATTACTGGTGCGGGTGGCTCCATCGGCAGCGAACTTTGCCGGCAAATATTAAAGTGCGCTCCCGCAGAAATTATCATCGTCGGACACGGAGAAAATTCTGTATTCAATATTCAACAAGAACTCGGAAAAATCCTGTTAGAAATCAAACAAAACAGCAAAACCCAAACAGATATTACTCGCGTGACAGGCTTGATAGCCGATATTCGCTTTCGCGATCGCTTAGAGTACGTTTTTCGGACAATGAGACCAGAGATCATTTTCCATGCGGCGGCTCACAAACACGTACCCATGATGGAATTAAACCCGCCTGAAGCGATTACTAACAATGTGCGGGGGACGAAAAATCTGCTAGATATGGCATTGAAATACCAGGTGGAACAATTTGTGATGATTTCCACCGACAAAGCAGTGAATCCAACTAGCATTATGGGAGCTAGCAAAAGAGTTGCCGAAATGCTGGTGCTGCAAGCAGCCAAAAAAAGCAAAAACCCCTTTGTAGTGGTTCGTTTCGGTAATGTTCTTGGCAGCCGGGGTAGCGTCGTACCTACTTTCAAGCGACAAATTGCTGAGGGCGGGCCGATCACAATTACCCATCCAGATATCACTCGCTATTTCATGACAATTCCCGAAGCAGTTCAACTGGTTTTGCAGGCAGCAGTCATCGGCAGTGGCGGGGAAGTATTCATGCTTGAGATGGGGGAACCAGTCAGAATTTGTGATTTAGCAAAGGATTTGATTCGGCTCTCAGGATATGAACTGGGCAAAGACATAGAAATCGAGTTCACAGGGCTGCGGCCGGGAGAAAAATTGTTTGAAGAGCTGTTTATTCCGGGCGAGAAATACAACCGCACTCAACACGAAAAAATTCTCAGTCTCGGCAATGCCAGCCGCCTAGTGAAAGAAAATATTGACGACGAAGTAGAAGCCCTTTGTCAAGCAGGCGATGTTAATGATGCCAATTTAATTGTCTCCATGCTACAGCAGTTAATACCTGAATACATACCAGGATATTCAACAGCTAATTTGCACGCAAATACAGCCAAAGAAACAACGGATACGCCAAAAATTAACAGTTCAGAATCTGTGCAGTTACATAATGATTTGGGGGTGGCTCTTGCCAATGACGAGTTTCGGATGTACTATCAGCCGATCGTCTGTCTGGAAACCGCTCAAATTAGTGGTTTTGAAGCGCTGTTGCGGTGGCAGCACCCGAATCGAGGTTTGCTTTTGCCAGACGAATTCCTACCAGCTGCAGAAGAAACGGGCTTGATTGTTCCTATTGGCGAGTGGGTGCTGCGACAAGCTTGCAGCCAGATGCGGATTTGGCAGTCGCAATTTGCTCTTGAATCTCCTTTAACAGTCAGCGTGAATCTGACTAGAAAACAGTTTTTCCACGCTGACTTAATCGAGACGATTCCCAAAATATTGAAGGAAACAAATCTCGATACTTCGAGTTTGAGGTTAGAAATTCCTGAATATGTTGTGACGGAAAATTCCGAGTTGGCGGGGTCGGTTTTTCTCAAAATTAAAACCTTAGGGTTGCAAGTACAAATAGACCACTGCGGTGTTAGTGATGTATCATTAACTCACCTTTACCAATTGACGCGGCTTAAGTATGGGAGATTCGACAGTTTGAAGCTAGATAGTTCTCTAGTCAGCGGGCTGGATGCTAGCAACCAGAACTTAGAAAATATTCGGAAAATTAGGGCGATCAGTGAGGAGTTAGGTATGGGTATGATTGCAACAGGAGTGGAAACGAGCTGGCAAATAGCTGAGCTCAAAGCTTTGAAATGCCTCTACGGACAGGGAGACTTTTTCTCTAAGCCTGTAGAAGGCTCTCAGGTAGAAAAATTGATGGGGGATCTGGCTGTTAATAGTTAAGGGGGTATTAGTTAAGATTTTTTGAGGGAAAATACACGAGTTTGAATAGACAAATTAGCAAGCAGGTAATTAGCTACTAATGAAACAGTTGAAACCGCTAACACTACGCCGGAATTTTTCCTGGACTTTCACGGGTAACCTCATTTATGCGGCTTCCCAGTGGGGGATGTTGGTGGCGCTTGCTAAATTGGGCAGTCCTGAAATGGTGGGTCAATTTACCTTGGGTCTGGCGGTCACAGCGCCTGTTATCATGTTTACTAATTTGCAACTGCGAGGTATCCAAGCGACGGATGCCAAAGGGGACTATGTTTTCAGTGATTATCTGGGCCTGAGGTTAATTGGAACTGGGTTAGCACTCTTGATAATTGCGGGAATTACGCTCAAAGCAGGATATCGGTGGGAGACTTCGTTGGTGATTTTGGCGATCGCCCTGGCAAAGGCATTTGAGTCGATCAGCGACGTGTTTTACGGACTGATTCAACAACACGAACGGATGGATCGGATTGCGATCGCCCTGATGATTAAAGGCCCGTTATCGCTGTTACTTTTAGGTATCGGAGTTTCTTTGACGGGGAGTGTTGTAGGGGGAGCGATCGGATTAGCAATTGCCTGGGGTTTAGTTCTCTTCGGCTGGGAGATTGGCAATGGTAGATTAATTTTAAAGAATTCCTCGCATGGGAGAGAGGGAGAAGATTTATTAGTGGCCAATGCTGAACTTGCAAACAGCCAAAATCCCTTGTACCCGCGCTGGGAGAGAAAAACTTTGGGAAAGTTAGTTTGGCTGGCTTTACCTCTGGGTTTTGTGATGATGTTGATTTCGCTGAATACTAACATTCCTCGATACTTTATCGAGCGGTATTTGGGCGAACGGGAACTGGGGATTTTCGCTGCAATGTCTTACCTGATGGTGGTTGGGCAGATGGTAGTGAGTGCGCTGGCGGAGTCTGCAAGTCCGCGGCTGGCAAAATATTATGCGGCGGGAAATAGCACTGCTTTTCGCACGCTAATTCTGAAGCTGGTGGGGGTTGGCTTGATGTTAGGTGCGGGAGGCGTTTTTGTCGCTGTTGTTGCCGGCCGGCCAATCCTAACTTTACTCTATAAGCCGGAGTATGCCGAGCGATCGGATTTGTTCGCGTGGCTGATGGTGGCTGCGGGTATGGGTTACGTTTCTTCCTTTTTGGGTTACGGGATGACGGCGGCTAGATACTTTCGGGTGCAAATGCCTTTGTTTGTTTTGGTAACGGGGAGTTGTGCGATCGCTTGTTTCTGGTTAATTCCGACACAGGGAGTCCTAGGGGCGGCGATCGCGCTGATCGTTGGGGCGATCGTTCAAGTAGTTTTTAGTTTTGCAGTCATTGCTTATGCAATATACAAGATCCAAAAACATGAGAAAACAAAATCACCACCATATGTTAGTTGATAAGCCTTCTATCCGAATCCTCCATGCTGTTGGCGGCATGAACCGGGCAGGCACTGAAACGTGGCTCATGCACATCTTGCGAAATATCGATCGCGATCGCTTTCAGATGGATTTTCTGGTTCATACAGATCAGCCCTGCGCTTACGATGAAGAGATTCGTACCTTGGGAAGCAAGATAATTCCCTGTCTCGATCGCTCAAAACCCTGGTTGTACAGTCGTAACTTAAAACGTGTTTTGCGCGAGTATGGTCCCTATGACATAATTCACAGCCACGTCCATCACTTTAGTGGCTATATTCTATGGTTAGCAAAACAGGTGGGAGTACCGATCCGCATCGCTCATAGTCATAATGATACTTCTGAGGTAGATGCCCACGCAAGTTTTTTAAGACGGCTCTATACGACCTTAATGAAAGGTTTTATTCAGGGTTCTGCTACAACAGGTTTAGCTGCAAGTCGTGTCGCCGCTGTGGCTCTATTTGGGGATGATTGGGAGAATAACCCCCGTTGGCAAGTGCTCTATTGTGGTATTGATTTAACACCGTTTAAAACACCTGTGGATGGACTTGTCTTGCGTCGGGAATTAGGCATTCCAGAAGATGCTTTTATAATTGGTCATGTTGGTCGTTTTGAAGATCAAAAAAATCATTTATTTATTTTAGAAATCGCTGCTATTGTTGCTAAAAAATACCCTGGAATGCGTCTATTATTGATAGGAGATGGCATTTTACGCTCCATGATTGAGGAAAAAGTAAAACAGATGGGATTGACACCTTATGTTATTTTTGCAGGATTGCGATCTGATGTCCCTCAATTAATGCAAAGTATGATGGATGTTTTTCTTTTGCCATCCATACACGAAGGATTACCAGTGGTAGGTATTGAAGCACAAGCTGCGGGACTTCCTTTGGTTTTATCAGATGTTATTACTGATGAATTAGATCGCAGTTTGCTAATAAAACGGCTTTCATTATCACGCTCTGCATTACAATGGTCTGATTTGATTTTAAATACCTGGGAAAGTCAACTTGACATTTCTAAACCAGAAATGTTGAAGATAATGGAGTATAGTCCATTTAACATTCAAAATAGTCTGACAAACTTGGTTAACTTATATCAAAAGCTATACATATCTACTCAGGGAATTAACTAAGGTAATTAAAATGACTAAGGAGAATTATAAAAAGGAGAATGAAGATTATTTATTATTGCAGTTAAATCAGACTAAGTGGTTATTTTTTTCTTTGTGCTGTTACTTGGCTTCTCAAAGTATTACTATTCCTATCTTACCGATTGGACCTTGGGCTCTTTGGCCAACCTTGTCCGATCTAGCGTTTGTTTGCCTAATTTGCACATTTTGGAAATGTCGGCGATTTACTGTTGAAATTTCTTTTTCTGCAAAAAAGATAATTTTGGTTTTATTCATAGTTTTTTTTGGTTCTATCGTATCTTATATTAGTTATCAGGCTTCGGCAGATCAAGAGTCCAGTGGTTCGATTTTTGGTGCCTTCCAGCTTTATCGACTTTCAGTATTTTTTACAATATTTTGGTTGACATCAACCGTACCTTTAACACCCAAAAGGCTTGAAGTAGCAAGATGGATAGTTGATGGAGTCTTGATTTTTGTATGTATGGGAGTTTTCATAACTTATGCAGGTTTAATTCCGATTGATAGTATAGTTGCACATTTACCGAAAGTAGGACCTTGGCAATTTTATGAAGGCATAGCCAAGTCCGGTGGAAAACAGGGGTTGGGATTTGTTGGATATAATCGTGCCTATGTAGCTGCTCAAGTAATGATGCTAATCGGATTGAGAATTCATTTAACACCAAATCAAAATCAAGCGATTCAGAATACAATTTTAATTGTTATTTCTTTATTCATTGTATTTATCAGCGAATCTCGCGCTGGTTTAGTATCGATGTTATTTTTTGTCGTTGTATATTACTTGTATAAACCTACTCATGCCTTTTGGGTTATTACTTTCTTCCTAGTAATAACAATATTTGCCACCCAAATTGGATTGCAATCACTTGAGTTAAACTCTAATGAAGGCTCAATTATTGAACGACAACTTACGGTACTACAAGCTAATAAAAAGGAAAATTTAAGTGGGCGTGATGAGCGATGGGTTGCACACCTAGCGAGTCTAGATAATAATCCTATTAATTGGTTTGTTGGCAACGGATTTGGCTCTGCCATTGATCGTGGGGACAATGCACATATGCTTCCTTTGCAGATTACTTCCGAAACTGGATTAATAGGTTTGGTAATCTTTTCTTTCTTGTTTTATTTGATACTGCGTAATCTATATCAGTTTGAAATTGGACAAAAACCCATCTTTTGGGTAACAGTTGCTTTTTTGGTCTCAGCAGGAAGTCAAGAAACGTTTTATCCAACTCCTTCTATAGGACAATTTATTGGCTTTTATCTCTGCTCTGTTGCGATCGCTCTTAGGAGAAAAGTTCCAAAGTAAATTTCTTAAAGTCAAAATTTTTTCTAGCTGTTTCATTAATACTAACAATTAACTATGAAGAACACAATTAAGCTTGCGACATTTTTTTTACTATCCTTGATTATGAGTTTGTGTTTATTTTTTGATAATGGTTTTCTTGGTTTCCCTTATCCAGATTCTCTTTCTCAATCCCAAATAAGAAGTGTAAAAATTGTTAAGGGAATCACAACTGTGAACGGTAAGCCTTTATTTCCCTTGGGATTTTATCATGTTTCATGGCAATCAACAGCAGTAGAGAGAATAAAAGCTATGCAGAACATTGCGAAGGCTGGATTTAATACAATTCATGTTTCTTCGACAACCGACAGAAACGATCAAAGTAGCTATGGGGACTTTCTTGATCAATCAGCACAACAGGGAATATATGTTATTACTGAGCAACAAATTAATTTACAGAATGTTGTTAAGGAGTTTAAACACAAACCTGCTGTTTTAGCCTGGAATATTGCGGATGACGTAAATGATGGCAAGCAGACTCCCCATGATATTCGGCAATTGAATCATAAGATAAAATCATTAGATTCCAACCATATTACTTATATAAGTGGATATTCCGATGAAATTTATAAATTTGAAAATTGTTCTGATATAATTGCTATGCAATCTTATCCCATTGGTAACAATGATGAAATTTCTTCTACTTATCGGCGAGTGTCTCTTACTCGTGAGACAGTTGCACCCTTCAATGGAACTGTTTATGCGAATATACAGGCTTTTTCCTGGTCAGATTCTCAAGAACATCTTAAACACCCGGTAATTCCGACTTTTAATGAAGTAAAAAATATGACCTACCAAGCCTTAGTGGCAGGGGTTAAAGGAATTATTTATTACACTTATTATGATAGTAGTTGGTACTTGCCAGATCATCCTAAGTTATGGGAGGGATTAAAATCTTTAGTGCCTGAGGTTAAGACTATCACTCCTTTCTTATTACAAGGAAGTTGGCGTAAAATAGATGTTAACTACCAAAATGTATTTGGAGCTATTTGGGTACTCAACGATAAAGCTATGGTAATTCTTACTAACGCCTCTAATCAAGCAGTTGATAATTTTACAATTCCACTACCTATTTCTGTAAAAAATCTGCGTTCAATGGTTCCAGAGATTTCTCGGATGAACTTTAGACATGGGAAGCTTTATGGAAAACTTGAGCCACTTGCTGTTCATACTTATTTTTTTAATTTATGAAACATAAAACGCTTTATATTTCCAAAAAAATCATGTGTCTGTAAATTCGAGGGCATACTTTAGAGGAGGATAAAATGGAACCACTGGTCAGTATTGGAATGCCTATTTTCAACTGTGAAAAAACTTTAAAGTTAGCAGTTCGTTCTCTGTTAAATCAAACCTATTCTCATTGGGAACTTCTGCTAATTGATGATGGCTCTGAAGATCAAACATTAAAGATTGCCATGAGTTTTAAAGATCCGAGAATTCGAATCATAGCCGATGGGCTTAACCAAAAGCTTCAGCGTCGTCTAAACCAGGCGATCGCTCTGAGTCAGGGTAAGTATTTTGCCCGAATGGATGGGGACGATATTGCTTATCCAGAGCGTCTAAAATCTCAAGTAGAATATCTTGAAGCACATCCTGAAATTGATCTTTTAGGAACAAAGTATCTAGTCTTTGATGGAGAAGGAAAGCCTATGGGAATAACTCAAGGAAATCTTGAACACAATGAAATTTGTCATCGTCCGAGAGCAGGTTTTAACATATTACATCCCACGTGGATGGGAAAAATTGAATGGTTCCGGACTTATCAATACCAAACATGGGCGACTCGGATTGAAGATTATGAGATTCTACTTCGTAGCTATCCAACCAGTCATTTTGCCTGTATTCCCAATATTTTACTCGCATATCGTGTGGCAGATTTGTCACTCAAAAAAATTTTATTAAGTCGCTATAACTTGTCTAAAATCTTACTAGGAAAAGCATGGCAAGAAAAAAACTATGGGTGGACATGGGGGGTAGTAGAGCAACTAGCAAAAGGTTCAGTAGATGTTGTGGCAATGAGTACAGGTTTAAATTTAAAGATCCTACGGCATCGGGCTGGTAATCACCCAGTTTCTTCAAAAGAATTAAGACAATGGAAAGAAATTTGGGAACAATGTAATCGTGAAACTGAAGATATTTAGTATTGAAAGACTATCGAGATGAAGTGCTAGGCGAAGGGCGGAATGAATTTTACCGCTACGTGCGAGAGATGACTGAAGCTTGGTTGAAGGAAAAACAAAAAACATGAACAAACTTCTAATTATCACTACTATTCCAGGTACTCTTGATTTTTTCCTGCCTCTAACCAAGCACCTACGCGCTCAAGGTTGGCGGGTAGATGCAATGGCGAAAGAACTTTCTACTACCAAGGACTACCCAGATTTGTTCGATCGCGTTTGGGATATCGAGTGGTCGCGCAACCCCCTAGATCCGAAAAACTTGCTCGCAGCTCCCCAACAAATTCGTCAGGTGCTTGCTCAGCAACAATACGATTTAGTAAATGTTTCCACACCAGTAGCTGCTTTTGTTGCCCGCTATGCTCTTAACAATTGGAGAAAGCAGGGAAAAGTAAAGGTAATCTACACTGCTCAAGGTTTTCACTTCTACCAGGGAGGCGCACCCCATAAAAATGCAATATTTTTGGGATTAGAAAAGATTGCTGGGCCTTGGACAGACTATTTAGTAGTAGTTAATCGAGAAGATGAGTCAGCAGCAAAGCGCTATGGACTCATTTCTCCCGAACGAGTTCGTTATATCCCCGGAACTGGTTTAAATCTCGAGCGCTTTAATCCCCATGCTATTTCCGAAGCTGAGATAATGGGAGTACGTCAAGAGTTGGGATTAGCACCGGAAAACTCTTTGTTTTTGTCGGTAGCTGAATTTATTCCCCGCAAACGTCCTGGGGATATTTTAAAGGCATTTGCCCAACTCGGTCGGCCTCAAGTACATTTAGCCTTCGCCGGAAATGGACGAATTTTCCAGGAAATGCAGCAACTCGCAGCCAAGTTGGGAATTCAAAACCAAGTGCATTTTTTGGGGCTACGCAGGGATATTCCAGTTTTAATGCGTGCGTCTGTAGCTACTTTGATTGCTTCTGCACAAGAAGGACTTCCCAATTGCGTGATGGAATCTTTGTGCATGGAAACCCCCGTCATTGGTACAGAAATTCGCGGCACTCGCGATTTATTAGTAGATGGAAAGGGGCGGCTGGTAAAAGTGGGAGATATCAACGGAATGGCTGAAGCAATGGCATGGATTTTAGATCATCCAGACGAAGCTCAAAAGATGGGCAAGCGCGGACGAGAAGATATGGTTAATTATGACGTGCCACATATCTTAAAGCTATACGAAAGTCTGTATAGCGACGTTCTATCTTAGAACATGGGAAGCACTCATAAATCAATTCTGTCATCCCACGGGTAACTTTTTAGTACAAACACGATAAGAATATAATGAGAATTTTAGTTACTTACGGATGGTGCCGCACAGCTTACATCGCCGCAGAAAGCATCTGCCGCGCTGGATTTGAAGTCTATGCCTGCGGTTCAACTGCTTTGAGCATGGTGCGGGTTTCGAGATTGGTTCGGGGTTTCGATCGCGTTCCAGATCCGTTCAAAGAACCAGAGCAATTGGTAGAATTGCGGGCAAGCGCTTTGGAGACGGATTCTGCAAGACTGCTCACTTCAGGGTTTTTCCCTGCCTATCGTGCTTTACCATAACAGCAAGTTATTAGTAAATAAGCCTGGTTAGAAGTCATGCTCAAACAAATTCAGGTCTGGCGTACTTAGTGTGCTAATTTTTCTCAAATAATGCCCTAAATGCTTGGGGCAAGAGTTTTTAGCAATCAACGATATTGAATTTAGATAAAAATTTATAGCTCGTAACCTTGACAGCTTCTTTTTAGGCGTTTATAATAACGCTAGATAGCCTCTTTTGGTGAAAATATCAACTTCAAGAGAACGAGTGGAAAGTGCGAGATGAGGTGATAGTCGAGTTATCAAATGATGATGGATATACTCAGCAAAATTGTTTTAACAAACTCTAAAAAACTAAAATATGAGGAAATATTCATGCTTGTCTTTATTATTCCGGTCAAAAGTAAAAAAATTACAAATTCATGGGAAATCCTCTCTAAATTAGTTGAACGATGCGTTAAGTCTGCTTGTAACCAAACATCACCTAATTTCCGAGTTGTTGTGGTTTGTAACGAGAGGCCGAATATTCAGTTTCAACATCCTCATCTTTACTATGTTGAGGTTGATTTTCCAGTACCTATTTACAAGGAAACCGAACAAGAACGGCTGCAGGGTTATGAATATGCTTTCCATAGCAAAGAAATTACCCTGAAAAATGCAGACAAATCCCGAAAAATTTTAACGGGAATAGACTTTAGTCAACAATTTCAGCCTTCACATATTATGGTGGTAGATTCTGATGATTGTGTCAGTAAACACCTCGCTGAGTATGTCGATAAACATCAGGATGGTGATGGTTGGGCGTTTAGGAAAGGATACATCTATCGAGAAAACAGTAAAATTCTTTACATGAACACTAAAACTTTTAATCAGACCTGTGGCACCTCGGTGATTATTAAGTATGCTTTGCATAAGCGGGTTTTTGAAAATCCTGATTGGTATGATTGTACCTTTAATGTGTTACCGGGTGCCAATATCCAACCCTTACCCTTTGTGGGAGCTGTTTACACCATTGAAAATGGTGAAAATATT
The DNA here is from genome assembly GCF_036702785.1 of Microcoleus sp. AR_TQ3_B6. Lineage (NCBI taxonomy): Bacteria > Bacillati > Cyanobacteriota > Cyanophyceae > Oscillatoriales > Microcoleaceae > Microcoleus > Microcoleus sp. AR_TQ3_B6. Next base: position 29,944 of record NZ_JAUBVJ010000061.1, read on the forward strand.
TTAGCAAACAAAAAAATAACGTCACAGATTCTCAAGACAAATTTGATGCAAGGTATTGGCTCCCTCATTAAAAAGATTTTTAAGTATAGATTGGTATTTTTGAGTCAGTCGATCGCTGATGAATTTGGTTTGTATCCCTGCGGTGGAAGTAATTAGCAACCAAATGAAGATTCAAGTAATTGGTTGATCAGACTCTTTGTGGTTACAATACTTCGGACAGTTTTTAATGGCTAACCGTAGAATAAGGGTTTCAAGGCTCCAAGGCAAGTTCGCTACCAACGGAAAATCGAGGGTTTCAGACGGCAAACTAAAAACTTTCCGGACTATTGCTGTAAAAGTAAGCGATCGCCCCAACCCGAAGTTCACAAAAGCTTCATAGAATACCGAAGTTATTTAAAATTTATGTAAAGCTAACAGGATTCATTACCGTATAAACCAGTATACTGTAAGAGTCAGGGAAGAACAGTAAATTGCTGTTGGGGTGCAGAATCATGAGTATTTACGAATTACTACCGCTCAAATCAAACTCACAAATATCGCAACTTAATAAACTAGTAAATCCCAAAAAAGTCAGCCAATTGGTTAAGTGGGTATTAGATAGATTATGTGCAGCGATCGCCCTTTTGGTTTTCTCTCCCCTCATATTAATGGTGGCGATCGCCATTTACATCCGCATGGGCGGGCCCATCTTTTTCTGCCAACCCCGTCCCGGTAAAAACGGTCGGGTTTTCAATTTCTACAAGTTTCGCACTATGACAAGCGATTGCGACGCTGATGGCAATTTGCTGCCCGACGAACAGCGTCTCATACCCCTCGGTCAATTTCTTCGCAAAACAAGTCTGGACGAACTTCCACAACTATTGAACGTTCTCAAAGGCGACATGAGCTTTGTTGGGCCTCGCCCCTTATTAGTACGATATCTAGGGCGTTACAGTCCAGAACAAGCGCGCCGCCACGATGTTATGCCCGGAATCACCGGTTGGGCCCAGGTAAATGGTCGCCGACTTCTAGATGGAAATTGGCCGGAGAAATTCAGGCTTGATGTTTGGTATGTCGATAATTGGAGCCTGTCATTAGATTTAAAAATACTTTTCCTAACAGTCTGGAAAGTCTTGGGGCAAAAAGAAATTAGTCAAGAAGGCCAGGCTACCGGTGAAGAGTTTAAAGGTAATGAATGAGGCATTAAAATCAATGATAGCAAGATGGGAAGTCGGCTCAGAATTTCATTGGTCGGATGATGCCTTGACACCACCAGCATCATCGGAAAATTTATTCCCCGAAAACTACGAACTATTTTCCACAGCTACGGGCATTCTATTGGCTCTTGAGCGTTTTTTGAAAGGAGATCGCGAAGGTCGATTAAGGCTGCATTTACCGACATATTACTGCATGGAAGTTGCAGCCAAAATCAGTAAAGTTTTCGAGCTGTGTTGGTATCGCGATTTGCCCACAGAAACAGTCCCTGATTTTAACTCCCTTCGCCCCTTACCGGGTGATTTAGTATTGGCAGTTAATTTGTTTGGGGTGAAAGAAGGAAAACCTTGGCAAGATTGGCTGACTCAAAATCAAGATATTATCTTAATTGAAGACCACAGCCACGATCCTTTCTCGCTTTGGGCGCAGCAAACTACCGCTCATTACGCAATGGCATCGCTGCGTAAAACACTGCCGATTCCAGACGGAGCGATGATTTGGTCTGGGCAAAAAATGGAACTGCCTCGACCTTCTCAACCCGAATCATCGGCAGCCGCCCAAAAACTCACGGCTATGCTGCTCAAGCGAGCGTACTTGATAGGTGCAGATATTTCCAAAGATAGCTATCGAATCCTGCAAATGGAAGGAGAGGAGCATCTAATCAATGATGGCGATCGGTCTATTTCCACCCTCACAAACAATGTACTCTTAAGTTTAAAGATTTCCGAAATGAGGCAACAGCGGGCAACCAACGTCAAAGATTTTTTAGAGATGCTATTAAAAAACCAACAGGAAAGTTACCAACCTCTATTTACAAATTGGTCTTCCGGTTCTGTTCCCTTTAATAGCATCTTACTCTGTAAAAATCATCAAATTAGGGAAGAACTGCGCCGATTTTTGATAAGTAAAAACATTTTCGCTCCTGTTCATTGGCCTCAACCGCCAGACAAATTGTCGGGTAACGATCCGAAGGCCTTCGATTTATCAAATCGCCTGCTGACTGTTCCCACAGATCATCGTTATTCCTACAACGATATTACCCAAGTAGCAGCAAAAATTGCTGAATTTTACCCACTGCAACCAAGCGCTAGTTATTAGTCAGGAGTAGAGCAAAAATGGAGACTTTTACCCAACATTTGACAGCCGAACAGATAGCTCTTTTACCCACAGAAGAAGATGTTGCTTTTTACGAAGAACACGGCTGGTACATCTCAAAAAAAGTCATCCCCGATGAAATGATTGAAGAGGGAATACTTGGCTGCGAAAAGTTCTACCGGGGAGAACGAGATGCGGTACTTCCCCTCAGTGGCGGATACTGCAACTGGAAGCCGGAAGATGGGGACGTTACGCGCAATAACGAATTCATTTCCTTGCAAAGCAAGCTGCTGCGAAAATTTGCCCTTCAGCCAATTATTGGCGCGATCGCCGCACGACTTGCCAGAACCAAACAAATTCGCATTCTAGACGACCAAATCATCTGTAAACCGCCCAAAAGCACCAAAACCACCATCGGCTGGCACGTCGATCGCGCTTACTGGTCTACCTGTACCTCCGACAACTTACTTACCGCTTGGATACCTTTCCAAGACTGCGATGAGTCTCTCGGGCCGGTCGCCGTTTTCGATGGTAGCCACAAGTGGCCTGGACTCGGAAATATGCGCTCCTTCAACAACCCAAACCTTGAAGAAATTGAAGATCAATTTCACCGAGAAGGACGACAAGTCCTGAAATTGCCAATGATATTAAAGAAAGGTCAAATCAGCTTTCATCACTGTTGGACAGTTCACGGCAGCTACCCCAACACCAGCAATGTCTTCCGCTTGGCAATGGCAATCCATCTACAGGACGAAGCCAACCAATATAGGCATTTTTGGAACCAAAAAGGAGAAGAAATTCACATCCCTAACGAACTTTTGTGCCGTAAATTGCCCAACGGCAATCCTGATTTCAGCGATCCGGCAATATTTCCCATTGTGTGGTCGGAGTAAGACAAATGAACGTTCAAATTATTGATTTATTAAACCCATTGTGGCAGGAAACATTGCAAAAAGTGCGCCATGATACCTATCACTTGCCTGAGTATTTGTTGACTGAAGCAAAAAGAACTAAGACAACTCCTGAAGCTTTTTTGATGGTTGATGGCGCCAAGATTTTTTTCCTGCCTTATTTGCTGCGTCAATGCGATGATATACTTCCCACAAAATCAACCGCACAGGGAATTTTTGATGCGGTTTCGCCCTACGGGTATCCCGGAATTTTATTAAGTGAGGCAGCAGCTAGTACGCCTGGGTTTCCAGATTCGGCGATCGAAGAGTTGAAGCGGGTGTTCAGGAGCAAAAATATATGTTCCGCTTTTTTTCGGCTTCATCCCATCCTCAACGAGAACATCAATCAAATATTTAAACCCGGTACTCTCACTGACAATGGCAGCACGGTATCCGTTGACTTAAAACTTCCTGCCTCTCAAATTAAATCGCGGACTAGAAGAGGTCATAAAAGTACAATTAATAAGTGCAAAAGATTGGGGTTGACGGCAAGAATAGTCCCTTATTTAGAATATATCAATGAATTTATGGCAATTTATGAAGAGACTATGGGGCGCGTTGAAGCCAGTCAATCTTATTATTTTGGGCGCAGTTATTTTGAAGATTTATCAAAATTAGGCGATAGCATTCATTTATGCCTTGTAGAAAAGGGAGATCAGATTGCCAGTGCTTGCTTGTTTCTGGAATGCGGTGGGATAGTTCAGGCTCACCTCGGTGGAAGCAAAACCGAGTTTTTGAGCGAGTCTCCTTTTAGTTTAGTATTTGATTACGGCAGATACTGGTCTCAAGAACGAGGCAATGAGTTTTTTCACATGGGAGGTGGTGTGGGAGGCTCAAATCAAGATAGTCTCTATATATTCAAGTCTGGGTTTTCTGAACAAAGGCATCTTTTTTTTACAATGCGTCTGATTACAGATGAAGAAAAATATCATCATCTGGTAGAATTGCGGGCAAGCGCTTTGGAGACGGATTCTGCAACACTGTTCAATTCAGGGTTTTTCCCTGCCTATCGTGCTTTACCATAACAGCAAGCTCGTAGTCAATAAGCCTGGTTAGAAGTAATGCTCAAACAAATTCTCCTATCAACACCTCACATGGGTTCCCTCGAACAGGAGTTCGTCAAAGAAGCCTTTGACACCAATTGGATCGCCCCCGTCGGCCCCCATGTGGATGCTTTCGAGCAAGAATTCTGCGAGGTAGTTGGCGCTAAACACGCAGCGGCTGTTACTTCCGGTACCGCAGCTTTGCATTTGGCTTTACAATTAATTGGTGTCGGTTCGGGAGATGAGGTTTTTTGCTCGACTCTGACTTTTATTGCGACTGCGACGCCGATTACTTATCTTGGCGCCAAACCAGTTTTTATTGATAGCGATCGCACTTCTTGGAATCTCAACCCCGATTTGTTCCGAGAAGCACTTGACAAACGAGCAAAAATTGGTAGCTTACCCAAAGCTGTTGTAATTGTACACCTCTACGGTCAAAGTTGCGATATCGACCCAATTCTAGAAGCTTGCAATGCTTATGAAATTCCGCTAATAGAAGATGCGGCAGAATCTCTAGGGGCTAGCTATAAAAACCGATCGCCTGGAAGCTTTGGTAAAATCGGCATTTTCTCATTTAACGGCAATAAAATTATCACCACTTCCGGCGGCGGAATGTTAGTTTCCGATGACCAAAAACTGGTAGAAAAAGCTCGTTTTTTGGCAACACAAGCCCGTGACCCCGCTCCTCATTACCAACATTCAGAAATTGGCTACAATTATCGTCTCAGTAATGTTTTGGCGGGAATTGGTCGCGGTCAATTACGGGTGTTGGAGGAGCGAGTTGAAGCGAGACGACACAATTTTGAGGTTTACAAACAAGCTTTAGGAAACTTGCCGGGAATCGAATTTATGCCGGAAGCTGCTTTTGGAAAATCTACTCGCTGGCTGACTTGTTTAACAATCGATCCGGCCGCTTTCGGTGCAGATAGAGAACAAGTTCGTTTAGCACTTGCTCAAAAGAAAATAGAAGCGCGTCCGGTTTGGAAACCTTTACATTTACAGCCAGTATTTGCCGATTGCGAATGTATTGAAGGTGCGGTGGCCCAAGAGTTATTTGAGTACGGGCTTTGCTTGCCTTCTGGCTCTAATTTAACTGATGAAGATTTAGAGCGGGTGACAAGTGCGATCGCCCAAATTCACAAAGAAAATGGATGAGATAGCCGAAGGAAGTTCGGCAACGGATTCTGTAACCGATGTAACGGAGGCAGGAAGAAGAAAGATGCGATCGCTATTAGATCCCTGACTTCTTCAAGAAGTTGGGGATTTGGGTATTTTGTCTTTTGATTAATTTTCTTGCCATTCTTGCAGGGCGATCGCAATTCCTTGTTTTAATCTTGGTTCGAGACTCTCTTGCTTAAGTAAACTTTGTAATTGCTGCCTCGCCTCGGCAGCACCTAGCTGTTTGAGCGCAGCAGTGCAGTGCAGCCTGACGCTTGTGTTGGCGTCTGCTAACATTTGAATCAGGACATCTAGCGCTCTCATATCCCCTAATTGCCCTAACCCTAAAGCTAAAGATTGTTTGATTTCCACAGACTCCACGGCGGGATGACCGGTTTTGAGCAAATCCATCATAATTTCAGCAGCTTTGGCTTTTAATTCCGGCTTTTCTACTCGTCCTAAAACAGTGACAATCTCTTGACAAACAAGAGAGTTTGAGTTATAAAAGTCGGCAATTAAGGTTTGCTGCAAATATTCTAAAGCGGCTGCGGTTTCGCTCCAGCTTAGGGCGCGCACAGTTTCGATTTGCAATTCAACCGGAGTTAGGGGCGATCGCAGCAATTCAAATAAAGCAGCCGCAGCAGCATCGGTTTTCACTCGCCCTAGAGCGATCGCCGCCAGCTTGCAAACTTCTAATCGGATGTCCGAAAGCAACGGTTTGAGCAAGTTAACTAAATCTAAATCTGCGTCTAAATAGGCGCGCACCCCGAGAGCTCGCACGGCTTCTTTTCTGACTGCTGTCGCCGGATCTTTGAGTGCTGCTACCAGTACCGGCGGGATGCGGGAGTCGTGAAAGCTGCTCAAGGCCTCGATTGCGTGCGCCCGCACCGCAACTTGAGAGTCTCCGACTACGCTCAACAGCGGTGCGATGGTTTCGGTGCGCCGAATTTGGGCAAGTGCTGCTGTTGCAAACTGTCGCGAGTCTTCTTGGAGTAGGAGAGTTGCGAGGGATTCTATAGCCCGAGGGCCGAAATTCCCTAGGGTTTCGGCGGCGATTTGGCTCAATTCTTCGTCGGAATTTTTGACCAATTCTACTAAAGCTTGAATCACTTCCGGGCGATCGAACTTTCCGAGGATGCGGGCGGCGAACCACCGCTGCTCCGTGTCTGCGTCTTCGTCTTCCAGAATCGAAATTAAAGGTGCGATCGCGCCATTTCCCAGATTGGGCAATACTTTAGCAATTTCCCAACGGTCTTGAAAATCACCCCATTCCAAGGCTTCTATTGCTAAACTAACAGCTTGCTCTAAAATGTGTTGTTGTTCCTGCGGCGTGCCCCCCTTGGCTGTCACTTGCTGCAAGCATTCGACTAACAAGGGCCAGTTTTTGCGATCGGCAGCGACTTGCGCTTGTTCTAAAAAATTAGACATAATTTTAGTTTGGCTTCGATCGAGAAGCGAGATTGTTTGCTGCTAGCCCAGAGCCGGAGGTACTTTTTAGGAATCTTTTGCTACAATTATCCATTTTCCGACATTTTTGTCAATCCATCATAATCTATAAAATCGAACTAAAGCATTAATTTCATACAGTTAAGCCATCAAGCTATACTTTTTGTAATTTAAAATACTCCATATTCTCCATTAAAGATTAACCAATGAAGAAAGCTCTACTTATAGTAAACCAGCACTCCCGAAAAGGGCAAAAGCTATTATCTCAAGCCACTGTAGAATTAGAAGCACTGGGTTTTGAGTTAATTATAGAATCTACCAACCACCCCCGCGAACTTCCCGACACAATTCGGCGCTACCAAAACCAAGTCGAATTAGTAATAATCGGCGGTGGCGACGGCACTCTCAACGCCGCCATAGAAGGTTTGATAGACACCAAGTTACCCTTGGGTATTTTGCCGATGGGAACGGCTAACGACCTCGCTCGCACTCTGGAAATTCCTACAGCTTTATCGGCAGCTTGTCAAGTAATTGCCAGCGGTCAAGTTCGGCTAATAGACTTAGGTTGGGTGAACGGCCAGCATTTTTTTAATGTAGCGAGTTTGGGATTGAGCGTGCAAATTACCCAGCGGCTGACTAAAGACGTAAAGCAGCGCTGGGGAGTTTTAGCTTATGCTTTTACTGCTCTGCAGACAATTTTGTCAGCGCGACCGTTCCGAGCACAAATCAAGGTAAACAACCAATCTTTTCATGTTAAAACTATTCAAATTGCCATTGGCAACGGCCGCTATTACGGTGGCGGCATGAAAGTTGCCGAGGATGCCACAATCGACGACAGGCGACTAGATTTGTACAGTTTGGAAACAAAAAACTGGTGGGAAATCATTGCTTTGCTGCCGGCTATGAAGCAAGGCAATCATACCAGTTGGCCTAACGTTCGCACATTGCAAGCTCAAGAATTTGAGGTTAATACTAGCAAACGCCGTCCGATTAATACCGACGGTGAAATTACAACTTACACCCCTGCAAAATTCCGAGTGATTCCTCAAGCTTTAGCAGTTATAGCTCCTTTATAACTCACAACTAATATATCAGTTAACTGGTTCCCCGGCTCCAGCCTGGGAACCCATATCTAGAGGCTCTACCTCGCTGCCGAATATATCAGTTAACTGGTTCCCCGGCTCCAGCCTGGGAACCCATATATAGAGGCTCTGCCTCGCTGCCGAAAATCGAGGCAGAGCCTCGGGATCTGCGTTACCAGGCTCCAGCCTGGTAACGAGTAATTTTGCAGAGCCTCGGGATCTGCGTTACTAGGCTCCAGCCTAGTAACGAGTAATTTTTTGTGCAACAAGCCCTCCTAGCCAGTTCACTTAATAATCGCCTCCAGCGCCGTATTGCCACGCTTCAACTAATCGGTGAAAATAGTATTGCTGCTCCGGTCCTAAATTTTTTACCTGCGGTTCTACGGCTTTCCCCAAAGGCTGCAATCCCGTATAAATTCCTAAATTCACATAATGAACCATCCAATCGAGCAAATTAGCTATTCCCACCTGCGGGATAATTTTCATAACTAATCCGGGATGGCTAATTGCTGTTTTAAACAGAGTTTGGGACAAAGCAGGAAACAGCACGATATCTTGAAGAAACGGTTTGAGTACCGGTTCTCCCAACTCTGCCATTACCTGAAATACCGCAGCCAAAAGTTGATTGATTTGATTGGGGTCTATTTTTTGATTCATCGCAGCACTCATCGAACGCTGAAACAACCAGGTAACTGATAGATTCGGCTGGTAGGGTTGCAAAAGTGCCAGGGAATTTTTGCTGAGACTATCGCTTGTCAAAGCTTCCTCAATTCCTAGAGTCAAGCGTTTGAGGTGGCGTACCATCGCGCCGAAACCGCCAAAGCTGAGGGGAGATTGGCTACCGCTGCTGTCTCCGACTGGGAGTATGCGATTCCAAGGCGTTTTTAGAGGACTTTGGCGATAGCAGGGGAAGAATCCGTAGAGTGCTCTTTGGAATTTTAACTGTTCGAGCTCGACGTTTTGATATTGGGGAAGCAAGCGCAAATACTCTTCAAATAATGTTTCTAAACTGAATCTTTCTGTGTCGGCGTCTATGTAGGTAAATAAGTAGGTGGTGCGGCCGTCTCTGGCTGGAAATGCTTCCCAAAAATATTGGCACTGATTTTGCATTGGGGTGAAGGATGCAAATATGTCGCCGGTGTCGTTTTTGGGATATCCTTGAGCGCAACTGCCGACTACTAAACATACGGCGTCGGGTTTTTTGCCTTGTCTTGCTTGGCGGACAATCGGCGAAAAATGTCCCATAGCGTCTAAGAATAATCTGGTTTTAAATAAATTTTTAGCAAGTTGTAAATCGGTATTTTCCGATTCAACAAGGACTCCATCTGGGTGAATAGTAGCTATTTTAAAGGGGGTATTTTCAAATAGTTTCCCTCCAGCTTGGAGGAATCGCTGCTTGAGGGTTTCGAGGAGGAAAACTGGATCGACTCCGATGTTTAGTACGCCCGAAATCCAGATGTCTGGAGTGTTGGCAAAGCTGATGCGCGCTGGGTTGTATTCGGTGGCTATGGCTTTTTCTATCTCTTCAACAGATAGCAGATTTAGTTCTAAGAATGCGTCTAATTCTTTGCGAGAAATGTTCCATTCTTGCTCGCGTCCTCGCAGGATGCCGCGTTCGAGCAAGGCTACTCGCCAACCCCGCACGGCTAAGGCGGTACCGATTAATATTCCTAGGGTTCCGCCGCCGATAACTATGTCGAAGTCGAGGGTTTCCAGGGGTTGTTGGCTGTGTTTGACTGCTTGGGGTGCCGGTGCGGTGTTTTGTTTGAGGTTTTCCCAGAGTCGATCGACTTTTCTCAGGCCTCCGAGGGCATCTGCTGGCAGTTGGGAGAGGATTTGTTCGGTGAGGGACATCGGGTTTTAGTATTAAACAGCGGTTGATTTTTTATAATTTAGCTTAGATCAACATTTCCGACAGTTTCAGGGCTTACGCATGGGGTGGCGGGAAACCCGCTTTCTACCTATCTTTTTTTTAGCATAAGTTGGCTAAATCTTTACTCCATCAGAGTTTCAGGCGGGTTGTCACCCCCCCAGCCAATCCCACTAACTACCACCACAGAACCGAGGCTAACTCCTAGCAGCAACCCTTGCAGCTTGGATTGAATTGTCCAGTGGCTCCCTTTGAGATTACTTAGTGAGCCATTACGGAACTTACGCAAGCGATTTAGGGGATTTAATATCTTTTTTATTAATCTTGATGGTGAACAGTTAACCTGTTGCGTGCGCCTCTCCGAGCAAGTTATCTGCTCCCGATGAAAACGAATATAAGTTCAAATAATTAGGGACTACCAAGTTCTATTTGGCAACCGGATTCATAATCTTAGACGGCCCTAAAAAATGGTATTTAAGCTAGTCAAAAGCGAGTAAGTTTTCACATTTGTCAAAAATTTGATTCTACCTATTTTTGATAGTTTTTCACAAATGAATATGACTTTTCAATACCATAGGTTAACACGCGATCGCTTTTCATGAAAGCAACGACCTGTCTGTACTGTTCAAATATTTTTTTAGTGACTGTCGATAATTTCCACTGAGGATTTTTTTGCCATCTTACAGCATTTTTTAGGTAAGTCAGGTGCATAGCTTTCGATAGAGGACACGGCGCCGTGCCGTTTCCCTACAGCGATTGATCGCTTGACGGATGTACTTCCTTAACGTGGAATCTGCTGTAAGTCAATAGGTTGTGCAGCGTGCATCATTTCGATTCCTAAAATGTAAGAGAGGGTGTCAATCTGTGTCCTAACACGCTGCACAGTTCTTCGAGCATTTGTTGGCACATCTTCAATATTGCCAGCAATGGGAAAATCAAGTATTGCCGCTGCTAGTTCCTGATTTTCTCTAGCTAAGTACACGCAAGTTTTCTGAATTGCACCATAGGCATGAACGGTATTTTCCTTCCTAAAAATCGAAGTGGGTAAAATCTGGGCTGCCAAGCTTAATTGTTCGCTGGGTAGATGCGTTTGAAAGTTGAAATGGGAAAAAGGGAAAAGGGGAAAAGCTATTTTCCTTTCCCCTTTCCCTTTAAGAGTCAGTAGCGGTGATAACTAGCAACTAGCGTTAACTAGCAACTTAGGTTATGCCAACATTAGATGATAGGCTGAGGCCCGAACAGTCCGGTGTTGTTGTAGGAATCGAGCTTGTTGTTGAGCACTTCGCCGGTGGGCAATCCGTTGTAGGTGTTACTTAGGTTTGACCAAGCTGGGGAACTCGCAGGGACTCGGTAGGTTGATGCCTGCAAGGAGAGATTCCCATCTCCCTTGCCATCGCCGTTTTCGTCGGGAGTAGATCTTTGCAACCACATAATCGCCTGGCTCATATCTCCAGTCGGCGCGGGGTTGACGGCGAGGTAATTCAGCCAAGAGGCAATCAAGGAGCGATCGAGCGTATAGCGACGGTCCTGCTGCTGAGTCAGGCTAGCGTTGACAATAGTCCGAGCTTCCTGAAGGGTGTAGAACAAGGTATTTTCACCTGCATCCGTCTGTCCGTTCCGGTTATAGTCACCAACCAGAATGCCCACAGTAATCTGTCCTGTGACTGGATCTCGTGTAGCTGCCGTGTAAGGTGGGCGCAGGATGTCGCTGGTTGGGAAACCTGCCCTGCCGGCAAAGGAGGAATCGTCGCTGGCATTGGCGTTCCACACAGCAGGCCAATTAGACCAGAAGCCTGGTGTCCGCGCTCCCGGAGGCAGCATGCCTGTGTAGGAGCTATCATCGGAATCCGTCGGGGTTGCGGGGTTGGTCAAGTCGTCGGTGTAGGAACCTTGAACCGTCCCGGTATTTTGATAGCTGCCCAATATGGCAGTGCCGTTAGCGCTGTAAACCCAGCTTTCTGTGAGGTCGAGCTTGCCGTCTAGGTTGGTGTCACCACTTTGGTAAACAGGAACCACACCTTGGTTATCTGTCACCTGGACATTAGAGAGAGGCACGTTCCCGGTGTTGGTGACAGTATAAATCCAGCTTATTGGGCTACCTTGCGGAACTAACAGGCCATCCCCTTGCACAGGAGCGCTCCTCGTTACTTTGTCGATCGCAATCTTGGGGTCAGCACCGAAGTAGCTGCTGGGGTCAGAACTGCTTACAGGTGTGCCGTTGTAGTTCCCGGTAACGCTACCAGTGTTGCTGTAGTTGCCAGGCTGGGCAGTGCCGGTTTTCGTGTAAGTCCAAACTTCGTTTGTATCCAGCAAGGCATTACTGTTCGCGTCGCCAGCCGAGTAGGTGAGGCCTGTCTCTTTGTCATCGGTGACGGTGATGTTTGAGAGTGGGACGTTGCCGGTGTTGCTGACTGTGTAAGTCCAGGTAATCAGCTCACCTGCGAGAATGTTGAGACCGTCCGCGCCGTTGGTTACTTTGTCGATGAAGATGCTTGGATTTGGAGTTGGTGGAGTCCCTCCACCAGGAATCATGCCGATAAAGCCGCCCGTTTTGGCACTCTCCCCACCGCCATTAGTGGACTGCAAGCGCACCCACCAGTTGGTGTTCTCGATCAGCGACTTGTCAAGAAATGCACCTGGTTTGCTGATCACAAAGCTCGCTGTCTGGACGATCCCTTCTCCCGATCCTTGCTCGCTGAATTTGATGCCCACATCGTAGGGTTCAGCGGAATCGCTCCCACTGGTATTAAAGCCAGGATCGAGGGGTCCACTATCGCTTACCTGATTGGGACCAATAACAACTGTGGGGTTGAAAGTGCTCAGGGTTTGAGTATTACTTTGCTCAGACCGATCGATATTCACAATCTGCAAGCCACTGGTGGCATCGCCTGCAATATCGAAGGCAACACCGAGCATATCCTCAGTGCCAGAATTAGCGCCTGGGTTTAAGCTGAGCGTGACTTGAATATCGTTCAAGCCATCGCCCGTGAAGTCTTGATCGAATTCAAAAAGTGCATTAATCGGCTCATTTGACGCGCCAAATTGCTGATTAAAAACAGTTGAATAGGTTGTCATTGGTAATTCTCCTGTGTTGTACTACTTGGTTTTTCTGTGTTGTATTTGAGTGACAAACCTGATCTATACAATAACCCTGTTAATCGGCAATCAGTCACTTCAGATTAATGAATCTTGCTTTCATCAATCACTGGCAAATAGCTTGTTCTAGAAGGTGAACAGCCATCAAAAAGGTATTTAATTTCCTGTGGCAAGGATTTTTATTGGCTTAGAATCTAAGTTACTCTCACAATCTTGTTATGTCAAGTATATTGGCAACTTTTTTTATGATTTATTTTGATTCTTTTTAGTTCATATTTAAGCAGGAAAAAGCCGCCGAACTGCTTGTAAAAAATGCTAGCTAAAAGCTATCGCTTGCTATTATCAAAAAATCAAGCGTCACTATTTAGCTCGCCATTCCGGTCGAAGCATCAGCAATACAAATCACTAAACTGCGTTAAAACCGCGTTTAATTTAAATTCAATTTATTGGCATGACAAAAACTTCTGCTCGTCAGAAGCGGAAACATTAGCCTTATTTGACATCAAAAACTACAACTCAACTTCAGCAATAAAGCACGTCTAAGCGATGCCATTGAGAGTAGATTCGCAAATAGTAACTTTTCTGGCTCTACCCTTATTTGCGGTGATTTGTCTAGGGAACTTTCCTAACCCTTGGGCTGTCTTTGTTTACAAGTGTGATTGAGCATCACTGAAAAGAACACGTTGGTTAGAGGCTGTCAACCAGACTTGATATCGTTTCCGGTTGGATGGGCACGATAAAGTCAAGGTCAATAATTCCCCCACGGACCACGGACCGCGGACCACTCCCCATCCCGAACGGTGTTACCGGAATTGATATGAGGAGCCGATTTCACGCGAGAACCTATAAAACAGGTTAATAACGGCAAAGCCTTGATTTTTCAGTCGATGTTACCTACCTCTTGGTTGTTAGCTGTTTGGTTGTTAGCTGCCGGCCACCCTCAGCCGAGACTGTTGGGATCGAAACATTTGGAAAAGAGAATAAATGCCTGCCCTCTGCTCCTTCGGGGGGGCCAGCAAATCTGCTGTGGCCGGTAGAAGATGAATATATCTTAGGAGATAAAGGCTTGTCTCGTAGGAATCTATCTCAAGATAGATTGCAGCCAACCCGTAGAGGGGTTTGGCGGAGGCAAACCGACAGCATCTAAGTATATCTTCGGATATCATGGCTGGTCAAGTAAGCATCTACCTCAAGATAGATGACAGCCAACCTGTATTGGGAGCCAGAAATTGGGGAAAGAGGATAAATGCCTGCACTCTGCTCCTTCAGGGCGGATCAGCAAATCTGCTGTGGCCGGTAGAAGATTAATATATCTTAGGAGATAAAGGCTTGTCAAGTAGAAACCTATCTCAAGATAGATTTCAGCCAACCCATAAAGGGATTATGCGGAGGCAAGCCGACAGCATCTAAGTATATTTTCGGATATAAGCGCTTGTGCAGTAGGCACCTATCTCAAGATAGATGCCAGCCAACCTGTAATGGTATGAGGCAGAGGGAGGCGGAAGCTAAAGATGGGAATTCCTACTAGAGGCGCGAAGATCCCTCAATTGACACTCCCGGGTGTAAACGCACTCTTGATTCTGGGCTCAATCAGTCAACTTGCTCGCGGATGTCACCAGCCACGAGTAGAGGTGGGTGTGTCCCCAAGCGTTAATTCCGATGTGTCCCACCGTATTTAAATCTGCTCCTGCTTGCCTCAAACCTTTCGCCAGAATATTCAAAGCTGCATTGCGATCGCGATCTAATATCATGTGCGATCGATTGACCATAATATCCCGGCCGGGCGGGTTTTTGAAATTGGAGATTGTTGGCAGATATTGTTGGCTCACGGGCCCCTACCTGAGGTCGGGTAATCGACCGGACATGATATAGCCTTTCTCAGATAGATGAGGTACAAGTTTAGATTTTAGATTTTAGATTTTAGATTTTAGATTGGGGGATTGGGGAATTGTTAATTAATTCGTGAATACCTCATCTTTCCGAGAACCGCTATATAACAATGTGCGGCTACTGCAAATATGAATCCTAACTGAAAGCGATTTCTTGACACTATTACCACAGGTTGAACAATCTTGGGAGGTGTACTCAGGAGTAAGGGCAATTACTGTTTTGCCCTACACCTTTCCCAAATATGGCAACCACTGGGCAAATTGTTACCAAGCTGTATCGCTGATAGATTTAGCAAGTTTATGATTTGTCACGATCTTCCTCACCTGAAGGTTTTCGTAGGCTAGGAAATCGCGCTTATTTCACAACGCACAACGCCGTCAAAATAGCGTTTTTTGGGCGTTACCTATTAACTTTTAGATGTTTTATTCCCAATTTATTTATAGCTTTTTTGCGATTAGTTGAACCTTTTTTTTCCGAGAAACTCGTTTCTGTAACTGTTTTAAATCTTTTTCTATTTTGCGGATATAACGAGGATGGGGAACCGTTGCTGCGGTACCATAGCACTCCTCGCATCAGTTTCAATAACTTCCAGGCGTTTCGCCTCTTAATCAATGTCCAGAGGAAGAGCCTCGCCTGCTACAATCGAGGCACAGCCTCGGGATCTGCGTTACCAGCCTCTGACTGGTAACGAGTAGAATCATTTAGGATTGCTATAGAAGGTAAAGAAGTCGGGATAGGGCATTGCCACCACTGGCTGATGGAGGTGGAGGGAGAGTAAGACTGATCCGGTAGCATCACCCTGTGAAAAGTCAAGAATTACCGCAGGTGCGATCGGGCGGTGAGTATGTCAAAATCACACAGAGAAACCCGGTTTCTGAAAAAAAAACCGGGTTTCTACCCCTCGTCGGTAAGTCTGGGGAATTATCTTCACTCAGCCGTGGTTAACTCTTCAACTCGCAGCCGATCGCACAAAGTTCGCTCGCACACAATACCACCTGTCTCCGTACTCCTGCAAACTTCTAACTGAGCTTCCGGCAGCGCTTCAAACAAAAAACGTTCCCCTGGAAAAACCGTCCGCTCAAAATACCAATTAGGAATATTTGTAATCCGAGCGATTTGCACTTGGCTGGTAGTATTTACATACCAACACAAAATGCGCGCATGACGTTCGGAAATTACTTCATTTAGTGTCAAATTCATCTTTTTAACTTGTTTGTGAAATTGTGCGATCCATCGGCGACTGGCCTAAACTAAATATAGCATATATAGCAGATCGCCACTTAAAAAAAATTTTTTCTACATTGTTTGGGTTAATTAATTAAGGCTGCAGGGGAAACATTGGCGCCTTCCACGTATTCCCAAGAAGGTGCAAATGGTGGCATTGCTAAAGCGCAAGATTTCCATCCTCCCCGAACAGGTGCGTTCAACAATTGACAGTGACCTACTGAACCTCTTTGCAGTTTGTAGTGACCGCAAAAATTACACTTTGAGGCCTGACTGCAGCCGCGCTCGCTAGTTACCCTATTGGGATTGCGGTGGATGTTGTTGCGTTCTAAAGTTAGAGTTTCCATCAAGGTATTTTTTTAATTGTTACTCTTAAGTATGACAGCAGGATTTCAGTCGCTGCGTCTATCTCTAGGCTTACTTCGCCCTTAAGTTTTGTTTAGGGATCGATAGAAAATAGGTCATTTTTGACAGCCTAAAGCTAGGGTTCAATTTCATTTGCTGACTGTCGCATTGGCGGCCCCGGCTTTAGGGCCGATCGCCTTTGCCTGGGGGTGTACTTCCTCAGACAGAGCTAATTATCCTCGCCTAACTGGCTGAACAAATCGGCTAAAATTGTATTAGAAAATAAAAAACCTTCGGGATCGCTCAACCTTAAATTGCCCGAAAGCGGCAGTTTCGCGCCATCGCCTAAAGTTGCGTGAAGCGGATCTATCCCGTAGGGAATCGCCCTATCCTCAGTGATAATTTCCACCCATCCTTGGCGCCAGTAGGGCTGCAAACAACGCCAAATTTTATCGACGGTTTGCTGAGTAAACTTTTGAGTCAGCGCCGACAGCGTCACTCCTTCTGCTAAACGCAAACCTAGCATTAGCGTTTCTAACAAAACGTCATTTTCTGAGACTTGAAAATTTTGCTCAATTTCTCGATCCCTATCTGGCTGGGTTTCCCCTCCAAGTTTTGAGGTAGCAGGGGAATTGAGGCTAGACATCGATCGCACCCACTGATAATATTCTTGAGTTTTGCGAGGCCTTGTGAACCTCCGGCCTTCCACATAACTCGCCGCCCCCATGCCCAAGCCGTAATAAGGGCGATTTTCCCAATAAACGCGGTTGTGGCGGCACTGATAGCCCTCTTGAGCGTAATTAGAAATTTCATAATGTTCGTAGCCAGCACCTGTCAGAATTTCCCGCGCCAAACGGTACATACCAGCAGCGGTTTCATCTGCTGGCAGCGGCTGCGCGCCTGCTTGAAAGTAGCGCCCGAAAGCAGTTCCCTGCTCAACAATTAAGTCGTAACTCGACAGGTGAGTCGGGCTAATTTCCACCGCCGATTGCAAGGAAGCTTCCCACTGTTCTAAGGTTTGGTGCGGCAGTCCCGAAATCAGGTCTAAACTGAAATTGACCATACCAGCCGATCGAATTATTTTTACCGCTTCAAAAATATCAGCGACAGAGTGCGATCGCCCGCAAGCTTGCAGCAATTCATCCTGAAAAGCTTGCACTCCCAAACTCACTCGATTTACTCCCGCCGCTGCATATCCCCGCAACTGTTCTAAAGTAAACGTACCCGGGTCTATTTCTATAGAAATTTCTGCCTCTGCAGCAATCCCAAATTTGCCGTCGAGAGTCTCTAAAATATTGCTCAACTGACTGACAGAAAGCAGCGAAGGGGTGCCGCCACCAAAAAAAACTGTTTTTAGAGATGCGCCTAAATTTTTAGTTTCTTGAATTTCTTGACACAGTACATCAACGTATTGCACAATTGTGCCGGAATTCTCGCCATTTTTGCGATCGCCCACCACAAAAACCGGAAAATCGCAGTAGTAACAGCGACGGCGACAAAAAGGTACGTGCAGGTAAGCCGAACTGGGAATGCCGGAATTTGCCACTTGCGTACTTTTTTTTAATTCAAATGTTAAATAATCTGTGGTAGCGTTCATTACCTCTGGAGCCGCCAGCTCAACTTCAAATCTAAAGTTTTAATTAAACTGTTATGAATAATTATGTATATTATGACATTTTGTTAGCAAAAAAGCGCTGCGAACGATGGCGTCGGGCCCTCGCCCGTGCTACGGCTCTTTTAGTTAAACCCCGTACCAGTTGAGAGCAGCGACAATTCCTGCACAGCCCGCAGGGCGGTATATTCGCACCTTCTGCTTTCGGCCGGGCTTGGTAAATGCCGATCGACTCGGTGGCACATCCCCCAAAGGGTACAAGGGCGAAATATAAGTTTATGAAAAGCCGTGAGTAAAGATAGCGATATCCGACCAAAGCATGAAAACAAGTATCAGCACTGAAAAGATATAATGTGAATAAATTCATTAACCTAGAACAAATGCTAGACGCAATCATAATTATCTCATTCATAATCGCAGGCGGAGGCATCGGCTATTACGGAGTCGAACTGCTGCCGAGCAATCTGCTGGTGCAAGTTACAAATATACAAGGTTTAAGTTCTGTACTAGGCTCCTTTGGAGCATTAATCGGCTTCGTGATGGGATTGGTGGCTCAAACAACCTATCGCCGTCTGGAAAAACAAGTCCGCGATCTGCCAGTGGAGATGCTGCTGACGCGGGCGATCGGCTTAATCATCGGACTGCTAGTAGCGAACTTAATGCTGGCTCCGCTGTTCCTGCTGCCAATTCCCCGCGAGTTCGGCTTCATCAAACCTCTAGTCGCAGTTTTGGGTAGCGTCATGTTCGGCTTCACAGGCGTCAGTTTGACCGACACCCACGGCCGCGCTTTCTTGCGGCTGATCAACCCCAAAAGCATTGACACGGTGTTGGTAGCCGAAGGTACCTTCAAACCAGCAAGTGCCAAAGTTGTCGATACTAGCTGCATTATTGACGGCCGAATTGAAAACCTGCTAGAAACAGGTTTCCTCGAAGGTCAAATTATCGTGCCGCAATTCGTGCTGCAAGAACTGCAACTAATAGCTGATTCCGCCAACGATCAAAAGCGAGTGCGCGGGCGCCGCGGCTTAGATATACTCAACCGCATCAAAGAAACATATCCAGAACGGATTCAAATTCACTCGGCTGACTACGAAGATCTGGCCACAGTCGATGCGAAATTAGTCCGGTTCGCTTTGGATATCGACGGCATTTTGCTCACCAACGATTACAACTTATCGAAAGTAGCTACCGTCCAAAAACTGCCGGTGTTGAATATCAACGATTTGACTCATGCGGTGCGCCCCACTTATTTGCCCGGAGATACGATCGAACTAAAAATCCGCAAAGAAGGCAAAGAACCCTCTCAGGGAATCGGTTACTTGGATGACGGCACCATGGTTGTCGTAGAAGCAGGAAGCAGCTATGTCGGCGGCGAAGCCCGAGTCGTAGTCACCAGCGCCCTGCAAACCAGCGCCGGCCGGATGATATTCGCCCGCCCTCAAGAGTCCGTAATTGTTTGAAACAGAGTAACAATGGCCAGGGCAATCAGAATCAAATATTGCGATCGCTGTTCCCAATCTGCCCCGATTCTCTACCGCGCCCGGTATGACGAGTCGGGGCAGTGGTTTTTTTTGTGTCTTAAATGTTGGGAATCGGTAAGTGCAAACAATCCTTTTTACTTCTACGGCGGCACTTGGAAAGCCACCAAGAAAAAATAGCAATTACCAGCTTCTTCTTTTGTTCTCTTCCTTCGCGTCCTAGCGCTTACGCGCGGCTTCGCCTAACGCGTCGAAAGCGGTTCAATCCTATCAATATCAGTGATTCAGGAGTAATTAAAATCAACCAATCTCGATCGCATCTTCATACAATGTCTCAATTGCACAGCTAAAATTAACGCTAGCAAACTGAACTTCTTGTCCTTGAGTGTAAGGATAAAGCACCCACAAACCCTCTGCATTCCGGCGAAAACACTCTACACTAACTCTTTCTTGATTGATTAATACATACTCTTGCAAACTTTCAGAAGTGCGGTAATCAGCAAATTTATCGCCTCTGTCAAAAGCCGCTGTTGCCGGCGATAAAACTTCCACAATTAAGCGCGGGTAGCGAATGAAATCTTCATCAGCATTTTTGTCTCGTTCATCACAACTCACCGCTACATCGGGATAGTAAAAAAAATTAGATGTCTCATTCCGAACTTTCATATCTGCCATGTAAGGCATACAACCACTTCCCCGAAGATGGTTCCTCAAAAGTACAGATAGCTGGCAAAAGTATAGTCATTTATTGCACATGACATGGGAGGCGTTAAGTCCCTCCCCCTTCACTTTCACTTTGAGCGGATTAACCCGCATTGGCTGAACTACGCAGCTCTCTATCAAGAGTGCTGAACGCATTTGGGATTGCTTTTCTAAGGATGTTATACGCAGCATTAACATCAGAATTAATTAATTGACCGACTGATGTTTTGTACAAACCTCTCTTGATTCGCTTACCCTGGAACACAGGGTCTTTATCGGTTTTTCCGTAAACAGGGAGTGGGTCTAGATTCAGAAAGTTTGCGCGCGAAGTGTAAGATTCTTCTTGCACGATCACCTTGATTCCAACCAGTCGAGCTTTGTATTCCAACATCTCAATTAATCGAGCGTGAGGAATACTGACAAAGTTTTGATTGGTTTGCTTTCCTAAATCAATCTCGGTTTTCCACTGTGCATTCTTACCAATTACTAGCGTCCCAATTTGTTTCGCTACCAAATGGTCAACAATTAGGCGACTTGTGTGATGTAAGTAATTATCAACTTTTTGGTGGCGACAGCGAGTTAAACGCTGAAGGCGGGGTGATATCTTGCGGCTTCCTTTCAACTGAGATTGTAACTGTGCTTTACGTTTGTTGTAGAACTGGTTGATTGATTTCAATGGTCGCCCGTTAATCAACAGAGGGATAAAACCCGGCTGATTTGAAGTTAACGCCACTAAGTTATCCAATCCTAAATCAATACTAGCTACAGAGTTGCCGTTACTAACGGTGGACTCCGGTTCATCATAAATTACCTCAATTACATAGGAATCGCATTTGGAAGTCTAACTTGACAAATTCGATCGGGATTGACTTGAGTTTTGATTAAAAGCTCCGTACCCGAAAGCTTGATAATTCCTTTTCTCAACTGTGTAGTGCTAATCGCTTGAATCGTGTAGACGAGAATGTTTCGCCCTTTAGCTTTATCTTTGTACTTCGGCAGTTTGGGGCGACCAGTGAATTTAGAGGAATCGGCTTTGTAAGCTTTGACCGCTTCAAAGAATGATTTCCAATTCTTATCCAATATCATCAAGATTTGTTGGCTAACCGATTCAGGTAAAGCCTTGTAGGCTTGATGATACTTCATCAAACGGTTCATTTCGTTGTAGTTGATATAGCCCCATCCATAGATAAAACTCTGACGAATGACGTAGTGGGCAGCATTGTAGAGATTTTTGGATTTAAAAGCTAATTCATCAATCAGTGCGAAACGGTGTTCCGTAGATTTAATGATGTGCCTTTCTGTTAGTTGCATCCAGAGTCTCCATTCGGAACGAGCGAAACAATTTCATTTAACTCTCATGACTATATGATACTACTATTGTTTATTGATGCTTACAATCTTAATGAAGTTTTATAATACGTTCCCCGTAATAATGGCATGAGGTTTGCTTGCCCCTGCCCTTGCATAGATTTCACCTTGCCTGTACTCGTGTTTGATGAGGCGGACTTTCTCGGCTTCTAAATAGGGTTTGCTGAATAAGCCTAAAACCCTTACCTGAAAAGACTTTGACTCGCGAACGGCGCGGATAAAGTGTAAGAC
>NZ_JAUBVJ010000062.1:0-13555 GCF_036702785.1 Microcoleus sp. AR_TQ3_B6
CAATGTTCGGATGATGTTTATATTATTAACTGTCTTGTTAACGTTTGTAAAGGGGTTTAACGACAGTTAAACTGATAAAACTCATCAGGAAAGCTGATTAAAAGATAGACAGGGGCGATCGCCCCCGCGCGAAAAGATATGCCAGGACGCGAGGGGGCGCACCTCAAACCTAAGGAACGGGAGCGATGGCAGGCGGAGAAGGTGGAGAAACAGGAGCTATCAGAGGTGGAGAGGCCGGGCTGCGAGGAGGTGAACCACTGCTGAACTGCTGGAGTTGCTGCGGGGTGAGCGATCGCAAAATTCTCAGTCCGAGAGTGTCTCCGGAGATGCTTAAAGCGTAGGAGGGCTCCAAATACGGGCGGAAATTTGATTTGTTGTTCAAATAGGTTTCCATGAAAGCTAGGCTGAGTCCGCTGACGTAGCGGCGGGCTAAAGCTGGTTCGGGCCCGATCGCCTCTGCTGGTGGCAAAAAGAGGCTTTGAGGGGATTCCTCGATCGTTGAGAAGTGAGTCCCGTTGTTCATCACCACCAGATATTTGTTGGGCGATGTCAGCCAAGTGAACGGTTGAATTTGTTCGAGCAAAGCCGGGGCGACGGTATCGGCGCTGCCTGCGATTATCATGACAGGGATTTTGATTTGACTGAGGTTTGTGTCTCCCAGAATGCTACTGACGATCGGGTTGATGGCGATCGCCGCTTTGATGCGCGGGTCGCCGAAATTGTACTGGTTGCGCTCTAGGCCGCGGGCGCGGCACTGCAACAGCAGGGAGAGGTTCCAAGTTTCGTTTTCGAGCTGGCAGTCGTTCTCTATCTGTGCAAAATTAATTCCCGCCCCGGCTAATGCGAAAGCTGTATAGCCGCCGAAAGACTGGCCGATGACGCCGACTCGCTGCAAGTCGAGCTGCCCTTGGTAGGCCGGATCGGTTGTAGAAAGTTTGGTTAAATAATCGAGCAGGTCTTTGATGTCGAGGGGGCGGTTGATAAATTCTGCGGGTTCTACTAGTTCATTGGTTCTGCCTGTTACTAAGTTTTGGATTTGTTGGGCGTTGCTGCCGGGGTGTTCGGGGACGGCGACGGCAAAGCCGTAGGAGGCTAGGTGTTTGGCTAAATATTGGAAGGAAATGCGATCGGAACCTAAACCGTGGGAAATTACTACTACTGGGGCCGGTTGCGGGCTCCGCTGTGGCAAGTAAATGTCCATATTAAACGTGCGATCGCGATTCGGACTCGTCAGAGTTACCGATGATTTTTTCCAACTATAGGGGCCCGGTAGCTGGGGCTGCAGCCTTAGGGCGGGCGGTATGCTGGGTTCTAAGGCTGCTTGTGCTTCCGACAACTGGGCGATTCCGGCGATCGTCTGATTGGAACGGTTGATCAGCGATGTCAGCTCGTTGGCGATAGCCAAGCCGCGGGCGATGTCAATCCTGATGCCGTAAGTGGGGAATTTCCGCAGCACGTTGACGATTGTTAGGCCTTCTGGATCCGAGGCTGCTAAAATCAGGGCGGCTCGGATGGCATAAAATCCCGGCTGCCGAGCTTTGGTTTGAATTAGTCTACCCAAGCGTCTCAGCAGCACTTCTCCTTGAGGCGTGTAGAGGAATTGGGCGATAGTCACCTCGCTGATTTCAGCTTTCGCTTGCAGGGCGCTGCGAATCTCAGCTAGCTGATATTCTTTGGCGTACTGAGCGAAGCCGTCCAAGTTCGAGTCTATTTTGCCTTCTTTGGCGAACAGTGCCAGGGATTCGATCGGTACAGATACTTCTACCGGCCCGTAAGTTACGTAAATTCGCTCGGCTCCCAAAGCTGGTGCGGCGGTGCAAACAGCCGTTAATGCAAACAATCCTAAATATTTGGGGGCGATCGACCGCCGAGTGCGAAGGGCAGCAGTGGAGAGACTTGGAAACAGACAGTTCATAACTTTCACACCTAGGACTTCTAATAATTAGTCGGTGAAACGATGTAAATTTTTTGGCCAACATTTAATGCCCGTAAATCGCTCTGTTACTTCGGAAATTAGGTTATCTTGGGAAGCATAGCCTAAAAGTAATTTTCTGACTTGACAAGGCTAGCTGAAATTTAAAATTCAACCCCGAGGGGTTAGTCGATTTGAGATTTTAGACGGAGGCGTGAGACGTTCGGCGAGCGCGAGCGTGGAGTCGCGCGAGCGTCGAACGATTTGATACTTTAGATTTACTCAACAGATCAATCTGGGAGCTTGAACAAGAGTGTAAAATTTTGGGAGCTTCACGACTCCTGTCGGCGGCTTGTATACGTCTTTGGGCGATGGGTCAAACCTAATGGAATGCCGATTGATTACTTTTTCAGCTATGCAAGATATTTTCGATCGAGTTTATAACTAAAGCCTGAGTGAGAGGATTTATGATGTTCAATGCAACTGCTATCCTGATTGACGCTTTTGTTCAAGAGCTGCAGGCCGGCTACCGTCGCACCTACGGCAAATACAAGCCTGACTACCCTGAAATTATCGCCTGGGCAGGGACTATGGCTCTGGAAAATATCGCTAACTGCGATGCTCTCTACCACAATGTGGAACATACAATGCTGGTCGCTTTGGTGGGACAAGAGATTCTCCGCGGCAAGCATATTCGCGAAGGAGGAGTGTCGCCGGAAGATTGGCTGCACTACCTGATCTCACTGCTGTGCCACGATATCGGCTACGTCAAAGGTGTTTGTCGCCAAGACCAAGAAGCTGTGGGACTCTACGCTACGGGTATTGACGGGGGCATGGTTCCTGTGCCTATTGGCGCTACTTCTGCCAGTTTAACTCCTTTTCATGTCGATCGAGGAAAACTCGTAATTGACGAACGCTTCGGCGGCCACACATTAATTGATGCCGAACAAATCAAGCGCAATATTGAATTGACTCGCTTCCCCGTTCCTGCTAGCGAAACTCATCAAGACAGAAACAATTATTCTGGACTCGCTAGGGCCGCCGATTTGATCGGTCAGTTGAGCGACCCCAATTACCTGCGAAAAATAAGTGCTCTGTTCTACGAATTTGAGGAAGTCGGCACTAATAAAATCTTGGGCTACAAGTCTCCGGGAGATTTGCGGCAAAATTACGCCAAGTTTTATTGGAATGGAGTTTTTCCATACATTCCAGCAGCTTTGAACTACTTGGAATTGACCCAGGGAGGCAAACAGATTATTGCCAACCTCTACGCCAACGTATTTCAGGTAGAACACGCTGAACCGCTCGCTTTCAAGCATAACGCTCAAGACTTCATCAAATCTGGCGCCACTAGCAACTTGAACGGCGAAAAAGATGGTGAGAATCGTCCAGATTCCAGGCACGGAGAAAACAAGAAATTTACCGAGTTTACCGACTTAAATTTGTAATGATTTACGCGCCGGATTCGGCAGCTATAAAGGCGAGTCAGTCGATTTGAGATTTTAGACTTCGGCGTGAGACGTTCGGCGAGACGTTCGGCGAGCGCGAGCGTCGAAGGATTTTATATTTACTCCACATATGAATCTGGCAGCTTGAACTAGGGTCTAAAATTTTGGGCGGATGGCGACTCCTGTCGTTCACAAGTATCCGTTTTTGACCGGGGTTATATAGACTTTCTCAGATAGATGAGGTGCAAGTTTAGAGTTTAGATTTTAGATTTTAGATTTTAGATTTTAGATTGGGGAATGGTTAATTAATTGGTAAATACCTCATCTTTCCAAGAACCGCTATACTTAGGATAAGTTTTGATTTTCAAGTTGCTGGCTCTTGTTTTAGCTCAAATTGACATCGATCATCTCAACTCTAAAATCCCTCGGGCAGCAGAGAGGTTGCTCGCTCCTTTTTTTTGAGCTAAAATGGAGAGTTATAATCAAAAATCGAAAACCTTAAATCGAAAACCTTAAATCGATATGGCAGCAAAGATTCAGCAGCAAATTCAACAGTTGAGGCAGCAGCTACAGGAAGCTAGCTATGCTTATTATGTTCTCGATGCGCCGATTATGCCAGATGAGGTGTACGATCGACTTTATCGCCAGTTGCAAGAATTAGAATCAGATTATCCTGAATTAATTACTGCAGAAAGTCCGACTCAGCGCGTGGGAGAACAGCCGGCTACTCAATTTTTTAGCGTCAAGCACAATATTCCTCTCTACAGTTTGGAAAATGCTTTTAATTTTGAGGAATTTGCTAAATGGCAGGAACGCTGGCAAAGAGTAGCACCCCCCCTAAGCCCTAAAGAGGGAGGAGTAGATGGAAATGCACCTGGGCTTAGCAATGAGGAAAACAGCGAAATTACTCGCCCGCGAAACTTGGGGAGATTGGGGGGGGTTTCCTATGTTTGCGAGTTAAAAATTGACGGTTCTGCTTTAGCGTTAACCTATGAAAATGGGGTGTTAGTTCGCGGTGCGACGCGGGGAGACGGCATAACCGGAGAGGAAATTACTCAAAATGTAAAAACTATTCGCTCGATTCCTTTAAAGCTCAATTTAGATAATCCGCCACCTGTTGTGGAAGTGCGGGGAGAGGCTTTTTTGTCTTTAGCTGTGTTTGAGGAAATTAATCGGGAACGGGAAAAAGCCGGGGAACAATTGTTTGCTAATCCTCGCAATGCTGCGGCGGGTACGCTGCGGCAGTTGGATTCTAAAATTGTGGCTCAGCGACGGTTGGACTTCTTTGCTTATACTCTGCATTTAGATCGGGGTAACGAGGGTAACACGCAGTGGGAATCGTTGGAATTGTTGCAACGAATGGGGTTTAAGGTGAATCCCAATCGCAAAATTTGCTATTCTTTGGATGAGGTCCGCGAGTATTATGAATATTGGGATACTGAGCGGCGGAATTTGCCTTACATGACGGATGGGGTTGTTGTTAAGATTAATTCGGTTTTACTGCAAAAACAATTGGGTTTTACTAAGAGGTTTCCGCGTTGGGCGATCGCCCTGAAGTATCCCGCCGCTGAAGTCCCTACAATAGTACAAGCTGTCACCGTACAAGTAGGGAGAACCGGAGCTCTGACCCCTGTAGCGAAACTCAGACCGGTGCAGTTGGCGGGGACAAAGGTTTCCCGGGCTTCTCTCCATAATAGCTATCGACTTTCCTATCTGAACCTGCACATTGGCGATACTGTAATTGTCAGAAAAGCTGGGGAAATTATACCAGAAGTTGTGCGAGTTTTGCCGGAACTTCGCCCCGAAAATGCTCAACTTTTCCAAATGCCTAGTTGCTGTCCCGAATGCGAACAGCCTGTGGTTCGCGAAAAAGGGGACGCCGTTACTCGCTGCATCAATACATCTTGTCCAGCGATTTTGAGGGGTTCGCTGATTCATTTTTGCAGCCGGGATGCTCTGGATATTAACGGTGTTGGGGAAAAGTTAGTGCAGCAAATGGTTGATAGCAATCTGGTGCATTCTGCCGCGGATTTGTACGATTTGACTGCGGAAAGATTGATGAGTTTGGAACGCATGGGTAAGAAGTTAGCAGAAAAGTTGGTAAGTGCGATCGCCAATTCCAAAACTCAACCTTGGTCGCGGGTATTGTATGCTTTGGGAATTCGCCATGTTGGCAGCGTCAATGCTCAATTACTGACAGAAAGATTTACCAATGTGACAGATTTGGCCTCTGCATCAGCCGCAGCTATTGAAGGCGTTTACGGTATTGGGCCAGAAATTGCTCAATCTGTTTATCAGTGGTTTCAAGTGCCGGCAAATCAGAGTTTAATTGAACGGTTAATTGCTGCGGACTTGCAATTGGAGTCAGAAGTCAAAAGTCAAAATTCAGCAGAGATAAGTTTACCTCTAGCGGGCAAAACATTTGTAATTACCGGAACTCTGCCAAGTCTGAAACGAGATGAGGCCAAAGATTTGATTCAAAGAGCGGGAGGAAAAGTGACAAATTCTGTTAGTGCTAAAACTGACTATGTAGTTGTCGGAGAAGATGCGGGTTCTAAGTTGGAAAAGGCTCAATCTTTGGGAATAGCTCGAGTTTCGGAATCTGAGTTGTTGTCCATGCTATAGCCGAAGAAACAGGGAAGCAGCCATTAGTCATCAGCCATTAGTCATCAGTCATTAGTTCTTTGATTGCCAATGCTTTTCGATCCCATGCTTTTCGCTTTTATTTCAAGACCCAATAACCAATAACCAATAACCAATAACCAGGAACAAATACAATATATGAAATCAAGAATTATACTGCATCAAAGGGAATAAAAAGGGCGAGCGCCTGCGAGTATCCCTCCAAGGAATCGATATTTGCAGTCATTGGGTGATCCCGATCCCAGTTTCTGAATATACATACTCTTCTCTACCGGTTATTCTCAAAAACAAGCAGGATGCCTGTTCCACAAGAAAGAGTAAAATGTTCTTGTGGGTCGTTGATCCTAGTCTACCCGTGAGTAGAGGCTACTTTTGCTAAAATTTTGTATAATTAGAATGCTTGCTCGCAACTGCCAGATTAGCCAAGTCCCAGCAATCAGAGGAGATATATTATGTCTGAAATTCCAGCAGAACAAACACAAACAAACTTGCCAACTCCAGAAACAACTACCAAAAACTCAATTTCTGGGGTGGAAAACGTGAAAAACAGTTTGGGAAACGTCCTAAATAGTTGGAAATTGAAAGTAGGATTAGCAGTTGCTGTACTGTTAGCAGTGTCGCTCTTTGCTTTCTACTGGCAGCATATAATTGCAGTCGCAGGTATGAAGAGTTGGTCGGCGCGATCGGGAGCTAAGCCGATCGAATGTATGGTAAGAGATACTAATAACGATGAGTATGTCAGCTGCAGCGCCCTCCTCGATCAGCAGATTGTCCCTCTTGAGTGCAGTTCGAGTTTGTTCAATATCGGCTGTCGAGTCAATTACGGAACTGCGGCACCAAATCCGAGACAAATCAACCCTAGATAAACCATCTGCGGGTTAAAGATGATTGTTGAAGGAACAGATTTACTACTTAAAATATAGGAGTTACAAAAAAGATCTCACGGTGAAAATACTCCAGCAATAAAGAGCGGAAAACTCTTGTTTTTCTTGTTGTAAATTAGCAGGTAAGTTGGCTTACCTGCTATTGTTTTTTAAGTACCTGCTTGCTTCGGACATATGGCATGATGCGATGCTTAGATCGACATAATTTACGCTGTTAGAGGTAGGAAGATAATGGGGGTCAAAATACCAATCGGACTATTATCGAAAAACATCGCAGCTTGCACACATATAGCATAATGTACTTTCAGGTGGGCCCTGACTACGATCGCCCCTTCAGTTTTGAACTTCCTCTTTCTTTACACAGCCCTGTTTATGTATGTCAGACTCCTTAGGACCTGCGTAATATAGGTAACGAACACGGGGTATCGACCTGAGGGCGATGGTCATGGGATTCCTGATTAGAGTGGTCTGCCCCTCAGGTATTTATAAAATTCATAGACAAAAAAGTTGAAAAAAATGGTAATTCATAAGGGTTTTGAGCAAGTTGAAACCAGAGACCCATCATATCAACTCCGGTAGCATCGGAATTAATATTACTCACAGTCAGGACACGGCGAGTGTCTTAGTCCCTACCCCCATTAATTGTAGGGACTAAGGCACTCGCCGTATCCTCTATATCATTCCGATGCTACCGGAAACAATATCACCCAATCCCTTACTACTATGCGAAAGGCAAGTCAAGCGAGTCAAAAGAGAACAAAATTTACAAGATATAAAGATAAGTAGCTAGACAAAATTAATTACATAGTTTTTTCCAAATTTTTTCAGATTTTTTGCACAAATCTAACAAAAAATTCCCAAGTATTGTAAGCAGATATCTCCATAAATTCATACTTAATAAACTGCAATTTAAATTAAATTAAATTAAATTCATTAGAGTAATAAGGCAACTCAAAAAGAGTAATATTAGGTTGTTCCAACTCTTCAACTTTGTCAACAATAGCCTCATTGGTATGAAGAGAAGCTTGAGCTGTGAGAATCACCTTTGGTTTATATAATGCGGGAGAAAAAGTATCAATATAGGCAATAGCTACAGAGGGAATTAATACTTTGAGTTGAAATATAATTTTCAAGATAGTTATTTCGATTCATGATTCCTAGTACATTTATTCGCTGACTGCGACCTCTAGGAATTGTTAAATATTTTCCGATATTCTGCCAGCCATAGGAGACACAAGGAATCCAACAAAATCCCGCTTCATCCAAGTAATATAAATCAAGTTTACCCTGAGCATACAATTGCTTTAATTGTTCTAATTGCGCCTTTTTATCTTGATATTCCTGGGCTGGAGGCTTGACGGCAACTCCTTTACGCATACAATGCCAACTCATTTTAAGCATTTTTAGTATTCTTTGAATTGTTTTTATACTCGGACTTATCCCCCAAGATTCTTGAAGTTTTTGGCTAAGATTTTTTAATTCCCTTGGTTCTTGTGCAAGCTCACTCTTTGATTTGGGCTTTCTGCGAATACTTAAATAGGGTTTCTTCACCTCTTTATGGTTTATTATAAAGTCCTATTATTACCTCTATTTTTTACCTATTGAACCAGTCATAGAGTATCTTATAACTTATTCTAAAAATATTCATTAACTCTCCTTTTTTCCCTCAAGAAGCTAATATGAGGCAATATGCTCTTTGACGTACATGATGATGTCGTCTTTGGCGATGAATTCGCTGTAGCAATTTAGACGAAAGAGGATGTATTTCCCTGAGCAATATCATATGAAACTGTAATTAATATCAGGTTCGCTCGATTGACCATAATATCCCGGTCGGGCGGGTTTTTGAGATGGTCAATTATTGGCAGATATTGTTGGTTAACCCGCGCCTACCTGAGGTCGGGTAATCGACCGGACATGATATAACTGATAATTTTGCCTGGAATATCATTATATTATGTATTTATGTAATTAATTGTGTCTAACTACTTAGAGGCAATTGAAGGCTTAGAAATAGCTGGTTTTATGGAACCAGCCGATGAATTAGGAGGCGATTACTATGATATATTCCAACAGGATGAGCGAGTTAAGATTACCATGGGCGATGTCACGGGACACGGTTTAGAAAGTGACCTGTTGATGATTATGGCACAAACAGCCGTGAGGACGCTTCAGAAAATAAACAAAACCGATCTAGTAAAGTTTTTGGATATCCTCAACCAAACTTCTTATGACAATCTCTAGCCCATGGACTGCTAGAAAAATATGACTTTAGCTATCTTAGACTATGCCGGAGGCGTCCTAAAATTAAGCGGACAACATGAGGAAATGATTGTGGTGCGCGTTGATGGAAAATTGGAGTGCATAGATACGATGGATTTAGGATTGCCGATTGGCTTGATAGAAGAGATTGGTGACTTTATTGCTCAAGCAGAAGTACAGTTAAATCCTGGGGATGTGGAGGTGCTTTATACTGAGGGAATTTCTGAAGCTTTCGATATTAATAAAGCGCAGTACGGATTAAAGAGGTTGTGGCAAGTGGTTGTTGAAAATCCTCACTGCTGTGCCCAAGAAATTCGGGAAGCTGTGATTGATGATGTGCGGCAGTATATTGGCACTCAGAAGGTTTTTGATGATATTACTTTGGTTGTGATGAAACAGAAATAGAACTTCTCTCTCGCGAGTTCGGCAGTTGAAACCGCTACTACACAACTAAAGCCAGACTGCGCGGACTAAAGAATAAACGGGATATTTCAACGGGATTTGGTAGAAAATATGGCAGCTTACCAAGGACTGCCGATCAGGGTGAAACTGCTCCAGTAGTAAGGATGAGAAAAATCTTGGTTTTGTTGTTGTATGTTAGTCGGTAAATTCAAGTGGCCCGCTGTTGTCACTAACTGACCTTTTTCCCTCCGAACTTTACGAGCGATCATTGTCTGTTGAGCAAGTTGCAGAGTTTCTGCCTTAGTTGTGGCTCCTCGCAACTGGTGGTAAAATTCGCTCATTAGCGCCAAAGTGCCTCCATCGTCAACATACCACAAACTCCCTAAAGCTGATTTGGCGCCGGATTTTACTGCTAAACCTCCAAAACCTAACTCTGCTTCCCGATCGCCCAAGGCTGTTCTGCAAGCACTTAATACTAACAAGTCTACCTGGGGATTGCGCCAATTTAAATTCTCCATGCGATCGAGCTGCAATTTGGAATTCCACAGTTGAATGTAGGAATTGCTCGCTTTTCCCGGTTTGAATTCAGCGTGAGTTGCTAGGTGAACGATCCGAAATCTTCCCTTAGCGTATTCGGAGTTGAGATTATCTATAGTGAAAGTGGAATTGAGGAAAGATGGGCCGTGCCACTGAGCCGAAATCGCCTGCAATTCGATCGGCACACTGGGCAAGGGCTGTTGGTCAACAAATTCTGACCTTCCCATTGCTAGCACGGTGGCGTCTCTAACAGCTTGATAATCGGTATTAGTCGAACTAAAACTTGGAATTAGGCTGAAACTGTATTTTTCAATCAAGAAGCCTTTACCGTCGTGCAAAGCGGCAAAGGGCAGGCTCCGCAATCCGGGATCGACTGACAGTAATAAAGTTTGAATTCCTAAGTTTTGTAAGTCTTTTTCTAGGGGTGCGATCGCCCATTTATATAGTTGCTGGGCGGCGGCTAGATAGCTGGTACTAGCGCGTTTCGCGGGAGTGGTGATTTCAGTGCGGAACTCCTGGACGGTGGGGAAAAGAGCAGCTCTGTTGGCTTCGGGGACGCTGTAGTGAATCGGGTCCCCCACGGGAGGAACTAAAATTAGTTCTAATTGTTCGTCTCGCGAGACTATGTAGATAATACCAGACCGCTTGCCGGTTTGCTGTTCGATATTTTGTAAAGTTTGTTGGGATGTCGAAATCAAAATTTTTTCCTCTGGGAGGTTGGCTTCTACCCCCAGGTATTCTCGAAATTCTTGATTCCTCATTTTTTCGATTCCCCAGACTGTTTTCTGTATGTCGTTACCTTCAAAAAGTCGATCGGGAGACGGAACATATCCCAGAACTAAATTAGAAGTAGGGGTGGCTGGTGGCGGTTGTGGTGGTGCTGGAGAGAGTGGTACTAAGTCGCTGGGTAATTTACTGGTGATACTGCGATCGAGGGTTAAAAGTCGATCGCCTACGCTACGGGGGTTGTCTAGCGATGAATTTTTGCCACGGCCTTGCAAGTCTCCTGCATCTCGGGTTGAGGGTTGCGGTGCGGGCTCTTGTATTTCCGTAGAATCGATCGGAGGTTGAGTTACAACCCCAGTTGGATTTTCACCCCCCCCGGGAGTGTCCGTTACAACCCCAGTTGGATTTTCACCCCCCCCGGGAGTGTCCGTTACAACCCCAGTTGGATTTTCACCCCCCCCGGGAGTGTCCGTTACAACCCCAGTTGGATTTTCACTTGGAGTGTCCGTTGGATTTTCACTTGGAGTGTCCGTTGGAGTGATACTCACAGTGGGAGTTGGAGTTACAACTGGAGGGAAAATGACACTCGGAGTGTCCGTTGGAGTGTCCGTTGGAGTGTCCGTTGGAGTGTCCGTTGGAGTGTCCGTTGGAGTTGGAGTTGGCGTTGGCGTCGGCGTCGGGTCAGGAGCGTCATCAGTAGAAAATACAATATTACCAACACCAATAGAACGCGGAAACGACTGCGATGTAATGCTAGATTGTCCCGTTGTAATTGCACCCGCCGTACCGTTGCTAGCAGCATTTCCCACTACAAACGGTTGAATCGGCGTGCCTCCATCCCCCCCTGCGTGCACGATTGTAATTTTGCCACCACCGGCGCCGCCTGCCGTAGAAATGCTAGCCAATCCCGTCGGCGAAAGTGGGGTTGAAAAAGTACCCGTAGCCCGGAAAAAATTGCCTGTTATTGCTGTCACCTCGCCACCGGTGCCGCCTGTACCGCCTTGGGCATTGATAAACTCTACTTGAATATCGCCGATCGGATCTAAGAACACATTGCCGGCATTTCCCACTGTAGCACTCGAATTAATTTGTCGGGCCGTAATTGAAGTTATCGCCTTAACAGTTATGTTACCCCCCGTGTTTCCCGATGTATTCAAATTGCCTGCGGTGAAATTGTTACCGCTTGTAAATATAATTTCTCCGCTATTAGCAGTAATATTTTTAACTGTTATATCGCCTTTGGCCGTAATATCGACTTTGCCTGCGGTGACATCTCCCAATAAGTTTACTTTTTCCGTGTTTAGTGCTGTCAGTTGTTGCGCGTTAATTGTCGAGTTTCCTGTCACATTGCCAGCCGTTGCGATCGCAATATTTCCTAACTGTCTGGTGGCGCCTACGGGTGCGCTGAAAATGATGCTGCCACCACCTGCATCCAGATTTAGGCTGCGGGCCGCATCTATACTGTCGATGGCACCTCCAAAGACAATATTTCCCCCTGCCGTACTCAATCTCGCATCTTTCGTCAACCCCAGAATACCGTTAATATTGATATTGCCTTGATTAGTAGTAACATTGCCCCCCAACAATGTGTTCGCCGCCGCAATATTAAAACCTGAATTGCTCGCAATATTACCGTTAGAGAATTGGGCCTGCGTTGCGGTTACATTCACAACTGAAACTGGTGCTGTTCCTCCGATATTTCCTTGCACCAGCACATTGCCTGTTGCTGCATCTAAGTTTAACAAATGATTGCCGTCTATCGCACCAATTATCTTAATATCTCCGCCACCTGTACTGAGATTAATATCGTTTCCTAGTTGGACATTGCCGTTGATAGCGAGCGGATTTTTATTGGTATTGATGCCCGCATTCAAATTTATTGTTGCTGCGAAAAGAGCTATGCTGCTGTTGTCATTTCCGGTTAGAGTTCCCTCTACGGATAGCGTACCTGTTCCCGTTTGGATATTTACTGGATCTACCAATGTCAGATTAGAGGCTATACTAACATTTGCACTGCTATCGGAGCGCCCGATATCTATCGAGCTAAATCCATTTTGAATCAAATTAATTTCCGCTGCCGTCAAATCTAAAGCGCTAGTATTGTTATCTGTTCCGCCAATTACAATATTTTGTCCTGCTGTTACCGGTTGTAGCGTTAACGCGCCCGTACCCGAAACCTGTCCGGAAAAATCAATTTCACCTGCTGTTAAACTCAGCGGGTTACTACCTGCTGCTAAACTCGAACCGAAAGCAATTGTTGCCTCTCCCAGTGTAAATTTTACAGGAGCTTTTAAGGTCACTGGGTCGCTAAAACTAATGCGATCATTAGTTGTGGTGATATTTCCGCTAACCGCAACTGTTCCGCCGCCATTTTGAATAAATGCACCGTCTAAGTTGAGGTTGTTTTCAATATTTAGATTGACCTTATTGGTGATTGTGAGGGTGCCGTCATTGGTGGTTGTTACAGTTCCTTTGAGATTAACATTGTCAGCAACTATACCGAGATTCCCAGGTACGTCTACAGTATTATTGAAAGTAATCTCGCTGCCCGAGAGTATGGAATTATTGGCAATTGTCACTGCATCTCCATAATTTTGAGGGCCAGTGGTAGCGACATTGCCGCCTAAAAATATCTTGCTGTTGGCAGTTAAACTTGTCAGACGAGTTGTTTCGCCTATCGCCTTATTGAATCTAACATTACCAGTACCCTCTTTCACAGTTAAAGCGCTGCTGCCGTCTAC
>NZ_JAUBVJ010000062.1:13655-51529 GCF_036702785.1 Microcoleus sp. AR_TQ3_B6
AGGTGTTGTTTCGCCTATCGCCTTATTGAATCTAACATTACCAGTACCCTCTTTCACAGTTAAAGCGCTGCTGCCGTCTACAGTATTATTGAAAGTAATCTCGCTGCCCGAGAGTATGGAATTATTGGTAATTGTCACTGCATCTCCATAAGTTTGAGGGCCAGTTGTAGTGACATTCCCGCCTAAAGATATCTCGCTGTTGGCAGTTAAACTTGTCAGAGGTTTTGTTTCGCCTATCGCCTTATTGAATCTAACATTACCGCTACTGCCGTTCACAGTCAAAGCGCTGCTGCCGTTAACTGTATCGGTGAAAGTAATCTCGCTGCCCAAGAGTATGGAATTATTGGCAATTGTCACTGCATCTCCATAAGTTTGAGGGCCAGTTGTAGTGACAGGGCCATTAAGTTGAGTTGTGCCACCTGAGTCGGTTGTTAAACTTTGGGCATTGACAGAGCTCGCGAAGCTAGTCGTGCCACTACTGTTGGCAGTTATCGTACCGAATGGAGTTGTGCTGTTGCCGATCTCACCTGCGGTGAATCTAATATTACCAGTACCCGCTGTTAAAGTGAGATTTCGACTGTTAGCAGTTGTGCCATCAACTTTATTGTTAAAAATAATATCGCCCGCACCTAACTCACCTGTGTTGAAAGAAATATTATTTGTGAGAGTAACGGGACTGTTGAAACTAATATTATCGTTAGTAGTGGTAATGTTGGAGCCGATATTAACCGGGCCTGTACCGCTTTGAGTAAACTCTCCATCCAGCAGTAGAGTTGCCGCTGTAGCAATATTCAAGTCGCCACTATTATTGACTTTAAAAGTTCCATTATTTAGGGTTGTGACTGGATTCTCGATCGCAAAATTTGTGCCTGTCAAGTTAATGCCGCCCGCAGCAGTGGTTTTCACTAAACCCTTGAATGCAGTTGTACCCGTACCTGCAGTTTGAGTAATACTGGCGGCTGTAATTGCCTTTGTTTGTACGTTGCCCGCACTGTTAATTTTGAGGTTGCCTAGAGAAGTAACGCTGCCGGCATCTCCACCAAATGTAATTTTGCCACTACCTGCTGTTAGAGTCAAATCTTGACTGTTAGCAGTTTTGCCATAGACATTTTTTTGGAAAAGAATTTCGCCGGCACCTGGACCTGTGTTGAGATTGACTTGATTTGCGACGATAACAGGGCTGTTGAAAGTAATAATTTTATCGCTGGCAGTAACGTTTGCGCTTAGAGAAGTAGTTCCGTTAAATGTAATATTACCCTGGGCTGTAATTGGTCCGTTAACTGCGATCAACCCCGTACCAGTTGGAGGCTGAATTGTCGTTGCTGTGTTGAAGGAGTTGAACTGAATGCCAGCGGGGTCAACGACGATCGCCCCCGTCCCATCCGTCCGCCCAATCACCATTTGGGCAAACCCTTTAAACCTATCGACTTCCGTCTGGATTAGATTCAAAGGAGGAACGTCAGGTGTGTTCTGAGTACCGCCTATGAGAATATCTAAACTCGTTGTCCGCGGCTGTAAAGTAATAGTGCCCTTGCCATTGACTTGAGTGGTTCCTGACAGTTGAATTTCATCGCCTGTCAAAGTGACATTGCCACCTGTCGCAGCAATCACACCGCTAATGAGGTTAATTGGAAGGGTATTGTTGTTAGCAATTCCCGTGAGGCTAATATTGCCTGTTCCCGTAGCTTGCACCGTTATCGGTCCGCCCGTGCTGAAGTTAATGCCGTCGTTGTTAGTTGATGCCCCTATACCGGTACCGGTTAAAGCAATATCTCCATTCTGCGATCGTACCGTGCCTGAGTTCATGCCGATCCCGAAATTAGCGCCCGTCCCTCCACTGCCCACGCCCCTCAACGTCACCTTTCCCAGGCCTGCGGTTTGGATTGTTGTAGGGATTGGGGCACTAGGACTACTCTCTACAGATATACCGTGGTTCAAAGTCCCCTTCCCACGACCATTACCACTCAGAGTGACATTTCCAGAGGAAGCTTGGACTGTGGCGCCCATAAGGGATATCCCTTGATTCCTATCAGTCCCATCGCCGCCCGCACCGCTTAGAATTATCTCCCCGATGCCTAGGGATTCCACCCGCCCTTGGATCAGCCGAATGCCCGTGTTGGTGTCCCCGAGCCCGTTGCCTGTTCCACTCAAGGTGATATCTCCATCCTGCGATTGAACTGTGCCCTCTGGAGAAATATATATCCCTTGATTCAAGAAGGAATTCCCATTGCCGCCCTCACCCCGGAGAGTCACCTTCCCGGTGCCTTTGGATTCCACTAACCTATAGAGCGCAATGCCCTCGTTGGTGTTCTCGCTCCCCTTGCTTTTTCCAGTCAGGGTGATATCCCCATTCTGCGATCGCACAGTAGCAGTACCCGGATAAATAGCTATCCCTGTATTGCCACTTGTGCCATTTAGCGCCCCGGTCCCGCTGATGGTGACAGCCCCATTCGCCGTTGACTCCACTGTAGAGTTGATTACCTTAACGCCTACGTTCCCGCTTCCTATCCCCGCACCTGTACCAGTCAGGCTGATATTTCCCCCAGCCGATCGCACTGTACTCGTGTCAATAATAGATATCCCTAGATTACGATTATTCCCGTTCCCGCCAGTACCGTCGAGAGTAATACTCCCTGCCCCGAGCGATTGTACTGTGCTGCCGTTAACAATGTTAATCCCGTTGTTGTCGCCTGAAGTTCCATTACCGCCTGTACCCTTGAGAATAATACTTCCAGTCCCAGCCGTCGTGATTCCGCTGCCAGAAAGAGAAATGCCGTGTGTGGGGGGAGTAAAGAGAAACTCACCGGTTCCACCTCCATTACCGCCACCAGTACCAGTGAGACTAATACTTCCAGCGCCAGCAGTCGTGATTGTGCTGATAGAAACAAAAATGCCCTCATTGGCGGGTTCTCCAGGGCGTCCTTTACCTGTAATAAAAATATTTCCAGTGCCGGCATTGAGGATGGAATTGGTGATAGAAACTCCGCGGTAATTTGCCACTGTCCCGGATGCTGGGGAAATTAACGGGTTAGTGCCACCTCCTAAAATAATGTTGCCGCCGCTGGAGCTGATGGTAGCTGTGGTAATGGCGATCGCCCCTGCACCACTGCCATCTGCATCTGCATTCAGGGTGATACTGCCGCCGTTAGAGGTGATATTTTTGTTAACAAATATGCTGTTATTAGCCTTCAGAGTTAGGGAATTATTATTCGTCCAAAAAATCTGTCCGCTGACTGTAATATTACCTTCAGCCGACCCCGAAATCGACTCAGTGGAAATAGTCACATTTCCCAAACTTAGTTGCTCTTGCAGCGTCCCATTATTAATCCTAGAACTAGGAATACCAGCCGCTGGCGCAAATACTCCCCCTGCTAAAAAACCTCCCCCTTCATCCATCTCTGTGCTAATAGTAATATCATTAGGATCTAAGAGTAAGGTTCCAGCAATCCCAAAGGTCGATCGCAAATCTACCAACCCTTGAAAATCCAGCGATTGCTTTCCCGACACCTCCACAAAGCCGCCATTACCAGAAAATAAGCCACCGCGAGCACTAATATTTCCATTAAAGCGAGTAGTTTCATCCGCCCAAACTATAACTCGCCCGCCCTGACCATTACTAACAGCATCAGCATTAATTGTCGAGTCACCACTCACAAAAGCCCGCAAAGCATTGGGCACCGTCCCCAAACCCTGATAATCTCCGCCAATCAGTACATTACCGCCGCCGTTAATTCCATTCGCATTGATATTGCCAGCAATAACACCTACTTTCTCACCCAAGATGTTAACGTTGCCGCCTGTGTCGCCTGAGACGTTGAGAGTGCCACTTGCGATCGCCGTTCCCGCAGTTACCGGCACAGCAACATCCCCCGTCAACACCACTTCACCCTGGGGATTTACCGTCAAATTCGTTGCCTGTGCCGCACCTTTTCCCGTCAGCAACTCCGGCAAAGATAACACTGGCTGCGTCCAATTGTTCGGCAGCGAGTCCCCTGTTGCTGTCGGCCCAATTTCCAAACTCAATAAATTCCCAGCTTGACTAATCCGTACCAACTTATTATCCTGGACGGCGCTGATGAGAATATTGCCCCCCGGCGCATTTAGCTGACCGGTATTGACAACCGTACCTCCTACCAAACTTAAACTTTGACCTGGTGTCACCGTCAGATTGCCTGCATTAACAATGCTTCCCCCTTGCGAATTTGTAAAGGCAAAACTGTTCGGCTTCCCAATTAATGTTGCCCAATTGTTATTGCCGATCGCACTAAACCACTGATTGTTCCCAAAACCAATCCCTGTCGCCGTTGTAGCATTAAAAGAACCCGGCACGTTGAGACTCGCATTCGGTCCGAAAATCAGGCCGGCCGGATTCATCAAAAACAGGTTAGAATTGCCGCCCGTAACTTGAATTAAGCCATTGATTAAAGAAGGATTTCCCCCAGTAATCCGTCCCAAAATATTTTGAATATTGGGATTGGTCAGAAAGTTAGCAGTTTGACCTTCGCTGAGACCGAACTGAGTAAAACTGTGAAAAAGATTAGCCCCCTCTGGACCCAAAGACCCCCCGGAAATGTCGTAGCGGTTGCCGTTGGGAGTAACAACTGTTTTAGTGCCGTCCGCGGCGGGGGTGATGGGTTGCGCGTTTGCCGAACCGGCCGCTGCACTCAGCCAGCCAAGGATGAATAACCATCCGAACAAAGGTAGTCTGTTGGCTGTCATTGTGTTTAAAGATTGTGCTTAAAGTGCGATCGTATTTATCTCTCCTATTTTTACTTATAAAATTTCCTCATGTCAAGAGGATAGGTCTATTTGTTATTTCGGAATAAATGGGACGGGAATCTGAAGGAAATATATTTGTTTATAAGTAGCTAAGGGCAAAAAAACCTACTATTTTGTAGGTAAAAATCCTTAGTATAAAGAGATACAAGCGAGTAGAGGAATGCTCTCACCCGTCCGACCCATGTCATGTTTATTTGTAACCGCCTACTTAGCCGTTTTCAGTTAATTGAAGTACAGAGATCGGCTTGGGACACGGTAAAGCCTTTCGTCCTGTCAACTTAAGACTCAAACCCATAATAAATGTCGCTTTCCGTCAAGTTTTTATCCGCATCGCATCCCCCTTAAAAAGCTACCGCGTACACACAAATTGATTCTCAGCTAGTTTCCACCCCAAAAATATGGATTCATATCAAATCCCTTAGCATCGGAATAGTAAATTCGAGTTCACTGTTGACGGTAGACAGTTCACGGCGTCAACCGTCAACTGTCTACCGTCAACCGTCAAAATCATTCCGGTGTAACCGGAAATGATATCAAACTGTCAGAGTCCATGAACAAGGGTAGGCATTCCCGCAGGTATGTGAGAACTATAACCAGACCAACGCCCAACTCGAGAAATCAGCCAAGTAGCCCAAGGTAAGGAGACCCCAGGATAAGGGTTTGGCAATTTTTTGGTGGGTCCTTGAATAGATAGTTCAATCACGGACAAGCATTGCTGTTGAGAATCAGAGTTGTGAGTAATCGCCTATGAATCGCTTCTTGCCCTGGCGGAGGATTAACTTGTATTGCTTAGATTGCGTTCATAGTGATACAGAGTGGATAATCTTGTGCCTTCAATTGATCGGCACCCTGAATCTTAACACTAACACAGCAAATAATGAGCAATGCTTCTCTCGCCGTCCCACCAATGGGTGGGTTTGCTGGTACATCAATTGTATAAGTGTATAAGTCACTTTCGCGATCGCCCATGTGAGTCACCATCTTGGCACCAAACGCGAGTTATATCAACTCCGCTTACACCGTTCGGGATGGGGAGTAGTCAGTTGGGGAATGTGGAATTATTGACCTTGACTTTATCGTGCCCATGCAACCGGAAACAATATTAAACACCGTTGACGGAGCTCGGCGGATGCCAACCATTTAAGCAAATAACCTAAGCTGCGGAGCATCTGGCATTGAATACAGAGACGGGAACTCCTGCCCGTCCCACCAGAATTGTATAAAAATTGACTGTCAAATTAGATCCACCACACCTTACACTGACGCACCCTACAATTTAAGGTGACGGTTTATGGTTGAAGGAAAATACCGATCGCATTATGAACTCTCGCCGCCGTAGACGGAGGTCGATCGAGCAAACTACCTCCCAAATACAAACTCGTCGAACTTCCCCCATCCAAATTTAAAGCCTCCACAGCACCCATTTGCTGCAATATCTGCGCCAGTTCTGCGAAATTTGGCCCCGCCCCGCCCGCGCGATTGTGCACCGCTACAATCAGCAAATTCCCCGCAGCAGTTCGCCCGATCGCACTTCTAATTGCTGTCTGTCGAACATACGCATCGCTAAACCCTTCCGCCTTCGCATCCAAAACCACTCGACTGTTTTGTAGCAACACCGGCCCGCCGCCGAGAATGTAGGGAAAACGGTTAAAATCCGCAGGAATAGTGTTAGTTTCCAGACGCAATAAAGTGCCGGGGGTGAAGAGAGGGGCGATCGACAAATCCGAACGCAAAGCCAAAATATACCCGTTAGCTGGAATCGGAAAAGTTGTTGTTCCCGCCGCACCTCCGGGGGATTGACTGACAACTAGATCCCCCCCAACTGTCACAACTATTTCATTGTCAGAAAATGGAGTATAAGCTGTCCCCCAATCAGAATTGTAGCGACCGATTCCCGACTGCACGTAGGCACTATTGAGATGAGAAACAGGCAAAAGTTGATTTGCCGGAGTTATCAAAGTTTCTTGCAAAGTCAAACGACCGATCGCAAATTCTCCCCCATCGTTCCAGGCGATCGCCCCCCGGTTCAAAATCGGCCCGGAAAGCCATTTATTGTCGCGCCGAATAGCCCCTAAAGCTAACCGATTTATGCGATTGAAAAATCCAGCATTAATCGCCGCAGCCGCTCCCGAGACTTCTGCTGTTTGCAATAAAGGTGCAGTCCCTTGCTCAGCAGGCGGATTGCTGAGAATTGGTCGAACTTTTACCCCTGATTGACGCGGATTGACTTCTAACCAAACTACCGGAAAACGAGCAGTTCCTAAATTCTGATACTCCTGCCGCCACCGCACACCGGGAGCCCAAAGAATGTTTTTTTCAACTAACGAATCTGGCCGAATGTCGATCGCTAATCGATTGGGATTTCCCTCGCTGAAAACTTGCGGCCGCCAACCTAAAGGAATCGTCACTTTGACTCGGGTTCGATCGCCGTCAGGCTCGACTTTTAGTGATAGCAATTGTTTGCTGGTTTCAAAAGTGTCCTGAAGTAAGGCGGGAGCAACTTTGGCATCGATCGCGATCGACCATTCTTGACCGATAATCTGCTGTAAAGGCCTCCTGTGCAGCGGGAGAGCCGGTTTGGTCGGGTCGTCTGGTGTTTCGAGGTTTGGCGCTGCGGGGGCTTTCGGTCCTCGAGCAGGCTTGGTGGGGTCGTCCGGGGGGTTGGGCGCGGGTGTCGGCGACGGGCTTGGTTTATCGACAAAATTAACTTGCCAAGGGGCCGGGCGATCGAGATCGACAACAATGCGCGAGCCCCATTCTCTTTCTGCTTGCCGAATTCCAGTCACATTTGCCGCAGGAGACGTGATTCTCAGAACATTACCATCTGCTGATATCTGCCAACCCGCAAGCGACGCAAAATCGCTAACATCTAAGTAACGATACGAGCCTGTTGCCCGCGCTGCTAAGCTTTGAGCGCCGGTTAAAGATACCGAAAACCACTGCACCGGTTGTTTGGTACTGTCGGCGCTGCTAAGCAAATCCACTCCCGCACTTTGCATCAATCCAACGTCAGCAATCCAAGTTCGGAAATCTGCAGAAGTGCTGTTTGGCGGCTGCTGAGTCCAACTTAGGGGGAGAATGCGGCCGTTTAGAGACACTTGGCTGCCTTGTCTAATTCTCGAAGATGGCGGTACAGATTGAGCCAAAAACCTATATTCCGACAGAGGTTTTAACCCCTGTCTCATAGCTGAAGTTTTTTCAAGAGAACTATCTGTCAATATTTCAGTCTGTTTTAACCGACTTTCGCTATCAGCCAGGGAATTCATTCCCTGGCGGGTTCTCGAAGCATGAATCAACCCAGCCCTCACCCCCTCTTGTGCTCTTCCGGGTTGATTCCACACTAAAAACGGGGCCGCCAGTACCGGTAAAATCCAGACTGACAATATTCGACGCCTATACAACAAATTACGTTTCACAGTTTACAACTCACAATTTCAGTCCTAAACGCATGGCGATTTAGAAACCCGGAATATCCGTATATTTCTTCTTACTAAACCCGATATTTTTGCCGGTGACTGTGATGAGCAGGAAGCTCTGGGTCGGGTCTAGCTTAGTCGATGGCGCTAATTGCCCTAAATACCTACTACCAACTGCTCACACCGGAATACAAATCACAAACTCCGAACCCTGACCGAGGGAGGAATTCACCGTTAACGTACCTCCATGTTTTTCTACAACAATTTGGTGGGCGATCGACAATCCTAATCCGGTTCCTTGACCCACTGGCTTGGTTGTGAATAAGTGGTTAAAGATGTTTTCCTTGACTTCGTTCGACATCCCAGTTCCATTATCCTTAATCCGAATCAAAACCCGATCTTTGGATTCGCTCATAACAGTTTGAACCGTGATTTGATTGGGTCGGGCTTTAATTTCACTAAAACTGCGCCCCTTATTTGACTCCTCCAGAGCGTCAATGGCATTAGCCAGTATATTCATAAATACCTGGTTTAACTGTCCGGGAAAGCATTTCACTAGGGGCAAGTTACCATACTCTTTCACAATTTCAATGGCAGGGCGGAACTCGCTGGCTTTTAAACGGTGCTTGAGAATCAGCACAGTGCTGTCAATTCCATCATGAATATTGAAAGAAACTGGTCGATCGCTATCTGCCCTCGAAAACGTTCTCAAACTTGTACTGATATTGCGGATGCGATCGACTCCCTCCTTCATCGAGCCAATCAATTTCGGCAAATCTTCTCGCAAATACTCCAAGTCCATATCCTGAATTTCAGCTTCAATTTCCACTCCCGGAGCGGGGAATTTTTCTTGATACAAATCAATCAAGTTAAATAAATCCCCCACGTAATCTTGAGCCGGTTGCAAATTGCCGACGATAAAGCCTACGGGATTGTTAATTTCGTGGGCTACCCCTGCAACTAAATTTCCGAGAGCAGACATCTTCTCATTCTGTACCAGTTGCAGTTGCATCTGTTTGAGATTGTTGATAGA
Organism: Microcoleus sp. AR_TQ3_B6; assembly: GCF_036702785.1. NCBI lineage: Bacteria > Bacillati > Cyanobacteriota > Cyanophyceae > Oscillatoriales > Microcoleaceae > Microcoleus > Microcoleus sp. AR_TQ3_B6. Next base: position 22,884 of record NZ_JAUBVJ010000062.1, read on the forward strand.
CTGCTCTAGTTTTTGGGCATCCTCCTGAGATTGTTGATAAAGCTGTTGAGATTCCTGATACAAGCGGGCGTTTTCCAGCGAGATCGCAGCTTGCGAGCAGAGAATGTTGAGGAGGGCGACGCGATCGCCAGTGAATGCCCTCGTTGTCAGATTATTTTCCAAATACAGAATTGCCATCATTTTGCCTTGATGGAGAATCGGAGTACATAGGATGCTCTTAGGTTCCTGCTGCATAATATAGGGGTCAGAAGCAAATATTAATTCAGTCTTGACATCATCGAAAACTAGGGTTTTCTGCGTGCGTTTGACGTAATTAATCACAGTCTGGGGAATTGATTGGCTCTCGTCGATAGCCATAGTTTCTTGCAGGAGACAGCCTTGGCGATCGCTACAGTGGACAGCGATTTTCCAGTTATCCTCTTCTTTCAAAATCAATACTCCTGTTTGAGCCCCTGCATTCTGAATCGCCACTTCCATCAGGGTAGTGAGCAATTGTTCAAGCTTTATTTCGCTAGACAGAGCTTGATAAGCTTTGATAACTGTTGGTAAATCTATTACTGCGCTACTCGTAGTCCCAGCAATTGTTTGGTTTTTGGTAGAAGATGAGGTGTCATTGGAGGCGGTCACTGCCTCGAACAAACGACCTTGATTGTGCTGCAAAATAGGAGCAAGCAATTGAGGATAGCATTGTTCTAAGCTATCAATCTTCGCCTTAGCCCCCCAACGAGAGTAGGAATAGTAGGCATCAATTAGATAAAGTTGGGCCTGTTTTTCTTTCCCCCACTGTAAATAAAATTTTGCAGCCAGTTCGTTTGCTAAAGCTTCTTCATTGACGTATTTGTTTTCTTTAGCTAGAGCGATCGCCTTATCGTACATCTCAAGCGCTTCTAATTTTTGGTCTAAAACCCGATGCCGTTCTGCCTCTACTAGATAGAATTTATGCAGATGATTCATGGGGGCATGATGCGCCCAGTTTTGCATTTTTTCTTGATTAGCTTGTACTCTGTCGAGAAGTTTCTGTTGTTCTGACTGTGGAGTGCCAGAATACACCGCCAACCGCACCAACGAATCGTAGAAATGGAAAACAGGAACAACGGGCATTCCTATTACTGCATTTAAATAGTTTTCTGCGAGAGCGATATTATCAATTGCTTCTGAGTATTTTTCAAACCAATAACAAAGTACAAACTTGTTTAAATATATGTAAGCAAATCCCACTTGGTCATTTGTTTGCTGGTAAACTGGCAACTTGATATGCTCATCGTAGGCTTCACCCTTGAGAATGCAGGAATTTTTACTTTTCCCTAGCATATTCAAGATAGTTTGCCAATAAATTTCTATATAATTAAGCGGTTTTTTTTGCTTAATTTTATCAATAGCATTTCTGTTTCTTGCTATCTCTCTTTCAAGGACAGTGAGTTCTTTGCCACTATAGTAAGCTGAACAGGAAGACTGTAATAAATTATAGGCTGCATATTCTAGATCTCCTGTCTCCATTCCGCTAGAATAAGCTGACATCAAAGGCTCTAAGGTTTCTCTGAGATGATCTTTGTAATGTCGCATAAAGAAATTTACTACGAACGCTGTCTTGGCTTTGGTTTCTTGAGAATTTAACTTTGATACTAGACTTAAAGCCAATTGACCGAACTGATAACCTGAATCAATATCTCCTACAACTCCACAAAGAAGAAAACCATAATTGGCGTAAGCAAAGGGAGAAACGGAAGCATTCCCATATTGGACTGATAATTGTACTTGTTTGCATACAGTCAAAGGCAACAGTGCAGGAGCAGCAAGGTATGCAGTAGCAAAGATACTTGATAAAAGTCTTATGGCTGCTAGTTTATAAGGCTCCCTCATTTGAGGCAGCTCAATTAAATCCTCAATTCGCTTGTCGTTCAAAATTGCCGCAGTTTCGCCTAATGCCTGCCCAATATCAGACGGATTTGGCTCCGAGGGAAACTCTACCCCCAACAGTTTTAAAACTTGTAGTCCCGTATTCAGCGCTTCCTGTAACTTATTTTGCGCCATACAAGCTTGCATCTGTACTTCATATACTTTCACTTTGTCCAGTAGCATTTTGGCACAGCTTTCCACGACGGATGCCAATTCTTCCATCCCGTCAAAGTCACCGCACAGATATGCCGCTTCTGCTGCTTCGGTATGCAGCCCTAATGTTAGTTCGTATTGATTCTCCCAACTATTGGCTGTCAGTAATTTCTTCCCAACATTGAAATATTCAACTGCAGCAGCATAAGCGGTAGCAGCTTTGGCTTTCTTTCCAGCAACCAGATTCAATCCTGCTAATTGCTCCCGTTGTGCCTCCGGGGTAATTAGCTCAACTCCCACATTTAAGTGATTGACAATATCAAAAATTCTTTCTTCTCGATCCGCTTCGGGCGTATTCTTTAACAGCAGTTGACCGATTTGTAAGTGAGTCGATCGCTTTTGCTCTTCGGGAATCAGGGAATAGGCTGCTTGTTGAACCCGATCGTGTAAAAACTTATATTTGGCTAATTGCTCGTGGGTAATTGGTAATTGGTCAGATTCCTCCCCCTTACCGATTACCGAGTTGCTATTCCCCTCTGCTTGATAAAACTTATAAATTTCGCTAATGGGTAAAATTAGCCCGTCTTGTAGTCCCTTCCATAAAGCGGAGGCGGTTTCTACTGGCGAATTTTCATCAACAATTGCTAAGATCGCCAAATCGAACTGATTGCCAATACAAGCAGCTAACTTTAAAACTTCCTGTGCCCTGGTTGGCAACTTTCGCAACTGAAGTGCCATGAATTCTACTACATCATCCGTTAATGCCAAGGTTCTCACTCGGGCAATATCGCACTGCCAATACCGAGCTTCAAAATTAAATTCAATTAGCCCATCTTCATGCAAAGATTTGAGGAATTGTGTGCTGAAAAATGGATTGCCTTTGGTTTTTTGATAAACGAGTTCTGTCAAAGGCAGAGCCAACGCCGTAGAACAAGCTAGAGTATCGGCAACTAAACTATTTACGTCTGCTCTAGCGAGGGGAGCTAAGGTAATAGTATTCACCTTTGCTTCAGTTTTTTCAATCTCTGCTAACGTCAGCATTAATGGATGTGCTGGGAAAACTTCGTTATCCCGATAAGCTCCCATTAAAAAGAGATAGCTGTTATCAGTAGCACTTATCAACAGTTTAATTAAGTTTAACGAGGCTAAGTCTGCCCACTGCAAATCATCCAAGAAAATCACTAAAGAATGTTCTTTTGTTGTGAACACCTTAATGAATTTTTCAAACAACATATTGAAGCGATTTTGAGCGGCACTGCCCGAAATTTCTGGGACTGGGGGTTGCTGTCCGATAATACGTTCTAGTTCGGGAATAACTTCAATAATCGCTTGAGCGCTCTCCCCCAAAGCTGCCAAAATTTCTAATTTTTTTTGTTCAAGTTTAGCATCGGTTTCCGATAGCAACTGTCCCATTAAATCGCGAAAAGCTTGGACAAATGCTGAAAAGGGAAGGTTGCGTTGGAATTGGTCGAACTTGCCTTTAATAAAGTATCCTCGCTGTCTCACAATGGGTTTGTGAACTTCGTTGACAACAGCGGTTTTGCCAATGCCTGAGAAACCGGCAACGAGCATCATTTCGGCGCTTCCGGCACTCACGCGCTCAAAGGCTGCTAGCAGGGAGAATACTTCGCTTTCCCTACCGTACAACTTTTCTGGGATGATAAAGCGATCGCACAAATCTCGCGAACCCAATTTAAAGCAAGCAATTTTACCTGTCTCTTTCCATTGGTGCAAACAAGTTTCCAAATCAAACTTGAGTCCGATCGCACTTTGATAGCGATTTTCAGCATTCTTCGCCATCAGTTTGCTAACAATTTCAGACAGCACCAGTGGAACGCTTTTGTTGAGGTGATGGACTGGGATAGGCTGCTTGGCAAGGTGACAGTGTACTAATTCTATCGGATCATCGGTTTGGAAAGGCAACTGTCTCGCCAGCAGTTCGTAGAATGTGACTCCCAGAGAGTAGAAATCCGTGCGGTAATCAATGCCTCGGTTCATTCGCCCAGTTTGTTCGGGAGATATGTAAGGTAAGGTGCCTTCAAGGACGTTGGGATTTTGTATTTCTTGGGTTTGGCGCGGCAACAGGGAAGCGATGCTGAAGTCAATCAGCTTGACTTGTTTGGTGGTGGGGTTAATTAGAATATTGGCGGGTTTAAGATCTTTATGGATGACGTGGTGGCGATAAAGTCCGTCGAGCGAGTTGGCAATTTGAATTGCCATAGGAAGGAACTCGTTAATAGGCAAACCTTTTAGGGGTTCATTGCTCTCGGATGCTAGAAGATCGAGATAGCTACTTAAGGAAATTCCCCCAAAGTCTTCCATCACCAGAGCATAGTGGTTCTGGTAAGTCTCCAGGCTGTATGCCTTAACACTGCCGGGGATATCTAAGTTTTTAGCAATGACGTACTGGTTGCGGAAGTTAACCAGTTCGTTAAAGCGGGGAAAGTCATTTCGCAGCACTTTGATCGCGACGGGCTGACCATTTGAACACCGAAGGCCGCGATACACTAATGTTCTCGTACCTACGTATATTTGCTCGTTAATGTGATATCCGAGAAAAAGATTTGTTGTAACCATATCTACGTATTTCTACTGCTTCTTTCAAGCCTAAACTTTGTTAGAGTTGATATCTACTATTGTGCATCTATCTGCGGTTATATTCATTAATTTCATTTTTCTTAACATATTTTGAACAAGAAATTATGAAAGAGGGATTTTAAAAAGCAGACTGAATATTTTCTGTAAGAGCTATTGATACTACTGTTGACACTAAGTATAAGATGACTCCGCGAACGCTGATTGAACGAGAGCAGTTCATTGAAGAGGAACTTAAGGAGCTCATTAATAGGCATGGCATCATTATGGGATGATTTTTGACACTCGGAACCCTCAAGAAACTGAGATTCTTGATTCCAAGAGGGGACTTGCTGATACAGGATTTCTCCAGCCTCAGTAGAGGTCATCTATCCACAAGCATTTAGGGTGTTACCCCAAGTTCCCCTATGCCCTACGCTACGCATCCTCTCTTGGAGAGAATATTTTTAGCTGCATTACGATCGCGATCCCAAACACACTGCCCGTCAAGCTTCATTAACAGCACTCAACTGTTGTGGTTTGCGGTAACTTTTAAATTATATAACTATATATAGCTTTTCTCAGGAGAGGTAATATCTGGAATAGGGAATAGGGAATAGGGCATAGGGCATAGGGCATACCTCACTACGCTTGAGAACCGCTATAGCTCACATTAATTTGATGAATTACGAGAAATTTATAATGACATGAACCACATAAACATATGGCAATTAATTCCAATATTTTATAAAAATTAACTTTTGACTGAATTCCCCCGTGTTTCTTGCATCGAGCAGACTCAAGTCTAGCTCGTTTTCCCTTGACCTTTTTTTATAAAAAATAGAAATTAAATGTCCCAAATGTCAATCCGCTCAAAGCCGTAAGAACGGCCACCGTTGAGCTAAACCCAATTACCAATGCCAAGTTTGTGGGTGTCAGTCGATTGGAGATTGGAGATTTGAGATTTACTGCACAGATGAATCTGGGAGATTGAACAAGAGTCTAAAATTTTTGGCTCTCCACGACTCTTGTCAGAAAGCAAGTATCCGTTTTTGGGGGCGGTCAATCGATTTTAGATTTTAGATTTTAGATTTTAGATTTTAGACTGACCCCACGGATAAATACGGGCGCTTGAGGATTTTCTATTTTCAATTTTGGATTGATTCCACGGATAAATCCGGGGGCTTGAGGATTTTCTATTTTCAATTTTGGATTGATTCCATGGATAAATCCGGGGGCTTTTACCACCTTTGAAATTCGCTTGTCAAAAAGGCGGCGCTGGCTCTACCAGATACTCAATCGATTTTAGATTTTAGATTTTCGATTGGAGATTGGAGATTGAAGCATTGACCCCACGGATAAATTCCGGGGACAAGTTTTATCGGATACACGTTTTTTATTTCTGGACGGATGAATCCGGGGGCTTGTATCCTGGGTGCTGTCGGTCAATCGATTTTAGATTTTAGATTTTAGATTTTAGATTAAAGAATTGAAGCATTGACCCCACGGATAAATTCGGGGGCTTGTGTGGGTAAAAAAATACTAATTAGGGTTGTGGACAACTGTCAACCTTTTTCGGCCAGGCACCTTAGCCTGGGTTTTGGGCTCACGCTTCCAAGACTTGGGCCGGGTCTCTGACTGTAATCGGTGAAATTTTATCAGTTTCTTGATACACTTGATGTTCCCAGCTCGAGAGTTGACTTCACAATAAGACAGGTTTCACGAGTTGTGAAGCGCGCTGCTACATTGCACCTACCGGCTGACCGGGCAGGTGGCTTTTGTGTCTGCGGGCGCTGACGAAAGCAACTCAACAGCGCAGCAAGCAAAATAAAGCTAAAGTTACTATCTCCCTGTGTTCGCTGCAAGGCTACCCTTGCGGACTAAGGAAAAAAACAGACAAAAAACTCGACAAGCGCAGCTATCCCGTAGGGAATCGCCTGCAATGTATCTAGTCTCCGGGCGGCGATCGCCTGCTGAAGCACTGCTTTTTAACAGCAGGGTATTCTAGGAGACATCTCCGAGACGATGCGAGCGAGATAATTTAAAATCTGCAAACATGGTTTCAGTGCTAAGTACAGGCAGCATAGACGTAAATTTTTATCAAATCAGCTTACAGTGTGCTGTTTTAAAGTTTACTAGGCTCCCACCGCTCGGCAGCCTTCTCTCCGAGCTATAAAAACGCATCCACCACACAATCACGGAAATAACATTCAATCAATATGGGTAATACGATCGATCCAAACAGAAACGTGCATCAGACTGAGCGAGGAACTCCCTATGCCGGCCAAAGCTGGTTAGTGGAAGAAAGAGATGCCTGCGGTGTGGGCTTTATTGCCAACCAAAGCGGCGAAGCTACCCACTCGATTATTCAAAAAGCCCTGCCAGCTTTAACTTGTCTGGAACATCGCGGCGGTTGCAGCGCCGATCGAGATTCCGGCGACGGTGCGGGTTTGATGACCGCGATTCCTTGGGAATTGCTGGATACTTGGTTTGCCGAACAGGGAATTGTGCCTCCCGCACGGGAAAACTGCGGCGTGGGAATGCTGTTTCTGTCTCAAGATAAATTTCAAGCGACTATAGCACGGCAGGTGGTTGAGCAAGTTCTGGCCGAGCGCGGGCTGAAACTTTTGGGATGGCGCCAAGTTCCCATTGTACCGTCGGTTTTGGGCGAGCAAGCGCTAGAACATCAACCTCAAATCGAACAAGTAATTGTCAGTTCACCGCACTTAGCCGGAGACGAACTCGACAGAAAGCTATTTCTGGCGCGCCGCTCGATCGGACACGCGCTGTCAAATCGCCCCAACTTCACCCGCCGAGACTTTTATACTTGCTCTTTTTCCTGCCGCACGATCGTCTATAAAGGCATGGTGCGATCGGCCGTACTGGGAGAATTTTACCAAGACCTGAAAAATCCCGCTTATAAAAGCTCCTTTGCCGTCTATCACCGGCGCTTCAGCACCAACACGATGCCCCGCTGGCACTTAGCCCAGCCGATGCGCTTGCTGGGACACAACGGGGAAATTAACACGCTGTTGGGCAATATTACCTGGATGAAGGCGCGGCAAGCCAATTTATCTCACCCGAATTGGAGTCAAGCGGACATCGACACGTTCAACCCAATTGTCAAATCCGAAAGCAGCGATTCGGCAAACTTGGACAACGTGATGGAGTTGTTGGTGCACTCGGGCCGCACTCCCCTAGAATCCCTGACAATTATGGTACCCGAAGCCTACAAAAATCAGCCGGATTTGGCTCCCTATCCAGAAATTGTCGATTTTTACGAGTATTACAGCGGCATTCAAGAACCTTGGGACGGCCCGGCACTGCTGGTGTTCAGCGACGGCAAACAAGTAGGTGCTACGCTCGATCGCAACGGTTTGCGGCCGGCCCGCTACTGCATTACTAAAGACGGTTTGGTAATTGTGGCTTCCGAAGCGGGAGTTGTCGATATTCCCGAAGCAGATATTGTCGAAACAGGCCGTTTGGGGCCAGGACAAATGATTGCAGTTGACCTGCAAACTCAAGAAATTCTCAAAAATTGGCAACTCAAGCAGCGGATTGCTAAGCGGCACCCCTACGGCGAATGGCTGAAACAAAACCGCGAAATCTTGCAGCCGCAGCCTTTTGCCGAAACACCAACCCTCGACTCGCAAACGCTGTTAGCAACCCAAACTGCTTTTGGCTACACAGCCGAAGATTTGGACATGGTGATCGTCGAGATGGCGAGCTCTGGGAAAGAACCGACTTTCTGCATGGGCGATGACGTTCCCTTGGCTGTGCTGTCAGAAAAGCCTCAGTTGCTGTACAACTATTTCAAACAGCGGTTCGCTCAAGTGACAAATCCGCCGATCGACCCCCTGCGCGAGGGGATGGTGATGTCGCTGACGATGAGTGTGGGCCTGCGGGGCAATTTACTGCAAGCAGTGCCGGAAAATGCCAAGCGGCTGAAAATTGATTCCCCCGTACTCAACGACGCTGAACTGTCTTTCTTGAAAGATCAAAAGTCTTTCCCGGCAACTGAATTGTCAACGCTTTACAAAATTGCTGCCGGGCCTTTTGGTTTGAAAACCGCAGTCGAGCAACTTTGTCAAGAGGCGGCTCAAGCTGTGCGCGAGGGTGCGAGAATTCTGATTTTGAGCGATCGAGTCTCGAAGGAAGAAGGAAGAAGGAAGAAGGAAGAAGGAAGAGGGGAGAAGGAAGAGGGAGATTTATCTGCTGGTAAATTGAGTGCTGAATGTACTTACATTCCGCCCTTGCTGGCAGTTGGTGCGGTTCACCACCACTTAATTGCCGTCGGGCTGCGGATGCAAACTTCTCTAGTTGTCGATACCGCCCAATGTTGGAGCACTCACCACTTCGCTTGTTTGATGGGTTACGGTGCGGTGGCTATTTGCCCTTACTTGGCATTGGAAAGCGTGCGCGCCTGGTGGTCTGACCCCAAGACTCAAAACTTGATGCAGCACGGCAAAGTTCCCAATATTACCGTGACCCAGGCTCAAGCTAGATACCGCACAGCGGTGGAAAACGGCTTGCTGAAGATTTTGTCAAAAATGGGGATTTCGCTGCTGTCTAGCTATCAAGGAGGGCAAATCTTTGAGGCGATAGGCATTGGCGCTGATTTGCTCGATTTGGGTTTCAAAGGCACTGTTTCCCGCATCGGCGGTTTGAGTGTGGCGGAACTGGCTAACGAGGTAATGTCTTTCCACAGTCAGGCTTTCCCAGAATTGGTTCTGAAAAAGCTGGAAAACTTCGGCTTCGTGCAGTACCGCCGGGGCGGTGAATATCACATGAACAGCCCGGAAATGGCGAAGGCTTTGCACAAGGCTGTGACTACTTTTAACGAAGGAAGAAGGAAGAAGGAAGAAGGAAGAAGGGAAGAGGAAGAAGGAAGCAACGGTAACGGCAATGGGGCCGAACCAAAAATGGAACCAATTGGTTCCAAAAATTCTGAAACGGCTTACGATCACTACGAGGTTTACAAGCAACTGCTCGAAAATCGCCCGGTAACGGCTTTGCGGGATTTGCTGGATTTTGTCAGCGATCGCCCTTCTATTGCGATAGAAGAAGTAGAATCTGTAGCAGATATTGTCAAGCGGTTCGCCACCGGCGGTATGTCCCTCGGCGCTTTGTCCCCGGAAGCCCACGAAACGCTAGCGATTGCGATGAACCGCATCGGCGGCAAATCCAACTCCGGGGAAGGCGGCGAAGACCCGGTGCGCTACAAAGTGCTAAACGATGTGAGTGCGGCGGGTCTCTCACAAACGCTACCTCACTTAAAAGGTTTGCAGAACGGCGATACAGCTTCTTCATCCATCAAACAGGTAGCTTCGGGACGCTTCGGGGTGACTCCTGAGTACCTGATGAACGCCAAACAAATCGAAATTAAAATCGCACAAGGTGCGAAACCGGGTGAAGGCGGTCAATTGCCAGGGGCGAAAGTGAGCGAGTACATTGCTTATTTGCGCCGGTCGAAACCGGGTGTGACGCTGATTTCGCCTCCTCCTCACCACGATATTTATTCGATCGAGGATTTGGCGCAGTTGATTTTTGACTTGCACCAAATCAATCCGCAAGCAGGAGTTTCGGTGAAGTTGGTGTCGGAAGTCGGCATCGGGACTGTAGCGGCCGGTGTCGCCAAGGCAAATGCTGATGTGATTCAAATTTCCGGTCACGATGGCGGCACCGGTGCTTCGCCACTGAGTTCGATTAAGCACGCAGGTTCTCCGTGGGAACTCGGATTGACAGAAGTGCACCGGGTGCTGATGGAAAATAAATTGCGCGATCGAGTTCTGCTCCGGGTTGACGGTGGCTTTAAAAGCGGCTGGGACGTGATTGTAGGCGCTTTGATGGGCGGCGAAGAGTACGGTTTCGGCACGGTGGCGATGATTGCCGAAGGCTGTATTATGGCTCGCGTTTGCCACATGAATACTTGTCCGGTGGGGGTGACAACTCAACAAGAACACTTGCGGAAACGGTTCCCCGGTACGCCGGAACACGTTGTTAATTTCTTCTATTTCGTAGCACAAGAAGTGCGGAGTTTGCTGGCGAAATTGGGTTATAAGTCGATCGCAGATATCATCGGCCGCGCGGATTTGCTGAAAATGCGCGATGGGGTGAAACTAACTAAAACCCAAGCGATTAATTTGGATTGTTTGATTAAGTTACCGGATACTAAGAACGATCGATCTTTCTTGGTACACGAACCCGTCCACAGCAACGGCCCGGTTTTGGATGACGATTTGCTGGCGGATGCTGAGATTCAAAGTGCGATCGCCCATCACGGCACTGTTACCAAGAGTGTAAAATTGGTGAATACCGATCGCACTGTGGGCGCGCGTTTGGCAGGTGCGATCGCACAGCAACACGGCAACACCGGCTTTAGCGGTCAAATTACCCTCAATTGCACTGGTAGCGCGGGCCAAAGCTTCGGCGCGTTCAATTTGCCGGGGATGACGCTGGTACTGTCTGGCCAAGCTAATGACTACGTTGGTAAGGGAATGCACGGCGGCGAAATCGCGATCGCACCGCCGGCTGGTGCGACTTATGATGCTTCCGAAAATGCGATCGTCGGTAACACTTGTTTGTACGGCGCGACTGGGGGAACTCTGTTGGCTGCGGGTAAAGCTGGCGAACGGTTTGCGGTGCGCAACTCGATGGCGAAAGCTGTGATCGAGGGTGCGGGCGATCACTGCTGCGAGTACATGACTGGCGGCGCGATCGTGGTGTTGGGAAAAGTCGGCCGCAACGTCGGCGCTGGAATGACTGGCGGCTTGGCTTATTTCCTCGATGAAGATGGCAGTTTCCCGGCTCATGTCAACGGGGAGATTGTGAAGGTGCAGCGCGTTTGTACGGCGGCTGGGGAGGCGCAGTTGAAGGAGTTGATTGAGGCTCAGCGCGATCGAACTGGCAGCAAGAAAGCTGAAAAGATTTTAGCAAATTGGTCGGAATATTTGCCTAAGTTCTGGCAACTTGTGCCGCCGAGTGAAGCGAATTCGCCGGAGGCTTCGGAACAAAAGATCGCTGTGGAAGCGTAATTTTCCAGTTGGTTAAATAGATGAGGGGCGACGCGAGTTGTCCCTTTTTTTTATCTACTTAAGTTGCAAATTATTAATAATTCAATACGGTTCAGTTAAGCCCGATCCCCCCTAGCCCCCCTTAAGAAGGGGGGGACAAGAACTTACTCAAAGTCCCCCTTCTTAAGGGGGATTTAGGGGGATCTCGCCCGGAATAAACAGTTTTAACTGAACCGTATTGATTAATAATTGCTATTTTTTACAGCCCGTTCTCGAACCCAACGCTCTAATAATGGCACTTCAAAAACATAACCATTATCTGTTTGCTCAATCACATGATATCGTGTCAATCGCCTGATTGCCGCATCTGTTAAATCTTGTACATAGCCCGGAGCTAAGCCATTTGCTAAGTCTAACAGGAATTCTTGTCCGGCAATTATTTCTGCCGGATTATTACCTGTAAATTCTGTCCAGACATTGGTAAAATAAGGTTCGCCGTTAGTGAAAGCTTCAGGAATCGCAGCTTGCAATAAATCCGGTGTTACCAATTGAGTATGATTTAAGTTTGCCTGAGTGACAAGAGCAGAGCCAAGGAGTTGCAGCAGGTATGGCTGACAGCGAGTCAGTTGAATAATGTGGTCAACAATACCTCGATCGTAACGCAGGGCGAATTCTGGGTCAGGATCGGTTAGTAAACCTTCGGCTTCATCTGGTTCTAGATAAGTCATTTCTAGGGGGACAACGCTGATAAAATAGCTGCTCCAGTTGGGGCCGAGTTCGTCTAGAGTTTGGACGCCAGAGAAGAGAAAAGCTAGGGAATCATAGTGCTGAATCAGGTGGCGGAGTTCGTCAAATAAGTTGATACTTAAGCGTTTTTCCTTGATAGCAGTGCCAATTTTTTCAAATTCATCAAGGTTGAGGAGAAGGCGTCGTTCTCCAAGTCGGGGAATTGCTTGTTCGAGCCAATCTTCTAAGGCAATATAAGGAGTTTCCAGAAATTCTTTGCGTGTGGGAATGATTGGTAATTCGATGCCTTGACAGCGACTATCGCGGTGGATGGCACGAATTAATCCTTGACAAAATGCAGCTTCATCTGTAGTTATAGCGGAACTTTGTAAATCTACGTAAACGGGGAGTAAGTTACTGGGTAAGAGGCGGGGTAAGTTATACAGAAACGAGGTTTTGCCACAGCGCCGGGGGCCGTGTAAAACGAGGGTGGGACGATTGCGATCGAGAATTAAGCGGACAATTTGATCGGCAAAAGTTTGGCGACCTCTGAACAGGTTAGCACGCTCAGAACGCAGTGGATTGCCGTATTGGAATGGGTTAAGTAGTTCATCTTGAGATTGTTTCTGCTGTTCTTGCAACTCTAGCTCGATTACTCGTTGCCACCTTACTAAAACTGGTTTCCAGCGTTTTATTGCCCCTGTTGTGAGTCCTAATTCAGGCAGTTGTAACTGCAATCTGAGCAGATCGGTGTGGATTGGCTCTAAGGCGCGTTTGCGTATACCAATGTTTCCTGCTTTTAATGCAGCATCCACATCTTTAGCAACTGTTTGCAGGCGCGGCAATAGTTTATTGATGTCTGTACCATCTTCTATATCAAATGGCCAATTATTTGCGAAATAGCTGGTCAAAATGCCTGCCATAACACTGCCAACAATACTTCCAATAATTGTTTCTATCAGCCGGGTACTTAGAATAAAAATAACACCTGTTATTATGCTACCTAAAACACTTGTAAAAATGAACAATCCGCGAAATATAGAGTTATTATTTGAGGATAATTTTTGTAGAAACTCTGTGTTTCCTACTAGATTTCGGCTTTGATAGAATGTTGGTGCTAGTAAAGGTAAAAATGGATGTTCTGGTGTGGCTATGGCGATGAGTTCCGAAATATTTTCAATTGCCGTTAATTGATCTGTAATAATTTGAGGTAATGCCACTTTAATCGTAACTTTCAAGCCTGGTAGCGGTGATGCTTGCATTTTCTGAAAAGTTGCCAGTGTTGCTGAGGCATCGGTGCGGAAGGCGGCAGCTAAGATGCGATGGTGATTGGGTAGAGGTAGCCAAGCCAACTCGGTGGTATAAGGGGGTAGTAAGTAAAGTAATCGCACAGGATTGCGATCCTCGAAAGGTTTTACTAAAAGAATTGCTAGTACGAAGTCGATTAGTGTGAGAATTAAATAGTCTGGTAGTCGGTAGTAACTCATCAAAGTTACTGGCATTGCTAAAATTGATACCCAGCCCTGATGCTCGAAGCCTAAAGCTGTTAGCGTGAGTGCGGTAATTATTGCTAACCAATTTTGCATGATTGGGGAGAGACTGGCAGCAATTAGCCAGCACATTAGCAAAAAGAGAGGTAAAGGTAAAGTTGCAATGCTTCCCACGATGCCTCCTACAACGCCTCCCACGACACCTCCCACGACACCTCCCACGATGCTTCCCACGATGTTTAGTACGATGTCTCTTACGATCGTCATGATGCTGATGCTTCGCACGAAGCCTCGCATGATGTTTACCAGAATTTTTCTCACAACCATTATCACGACACCCGCCACGACGCCTCCCACGACGCCTCCCATGACGACCGTTGCGAGACCTCCCACAACGCCTCCCACGACGACTGTCGAGAGACCTCCCACAACGCCTCCTGCGACGGCCGCCACAATTCTTCCCATGATGCTTCCCACGAGAAATAACATCTTGGAGTGGTTCATTTCGACTTCATAGCTCGTTAGGGTATCAACCCATATCAACAGTAATAAGCCGATTAATCCACTGGCTGCCAGAGCAAAATACCAATTCTGTGTCGCCAACCAACTTCCTAACAATGTACTTAGTGTTCCGCCGACCGCGATGACATTGCGAGCTAAAAAAAGGCGCTTCCTATTTAGCAGCCACGCACCCAAACACGTGGTAATAATTAAAGCCAATATGCCGAAAAATATACCCCTTGCTAGTTGGGAAAATGGAGGTAAAATACCCCTTACCTGATCCACTACAATTAGATAAACTTGAGGATTTATCAGATAAACAAAATCAACCAGTAGTAGTATATGCCAGCCCATTGATAAGCACAAGAAGCCAATGCTATAAGCAGTCGCGATCGCTCCCAACAGCAAGAGCAAATCGAGGGCTTGACCATGCAATGCAATTCCAGAAATCAGCGGTAAACTAAACAAAAATATCAGCAGTAAAAACTGACCAATAAAGCGATTATTTCCCAACAGTAAAATATCCCAGGAATGTGTATCCGATCGCAATCCATCCTTTTCTTCAGCAGGAGCCCATTCATTCATCCGCTGCTGAAGCCTTGAAGGACAAAACATTGCCCAGTACCACAACTCCCAAGTCTCCCGGAGAAACCTCTTCATCGCTGATTCCTCACAAACTCTGCAAAAGCACTGCTAAATAATCCACCATCCCATCGCAACAAACCGTGACGCTTGAGGCTATCAACTACAGCATCCGATTGAGTTAAAATCTTACCACCAGCATTTTTCATAATTTGACGTTCCGATGCAGTCAAATCAGCCCAAAGTTCTTCAAAGCGGGGAGTTGCTTGGTAAATAAACTCAATCCGTGCTTGTTCGTAATCCCCGTACTGCCAAAACATTGATGCTGCCATTTTGACATAAAAAGGCAAACCGCCAGTAAGTTCATCAATCCAGTCGATTAACCGATCGGGTACAACATCCATTTCACCGCTTTGGATAAACCCATCTTTGACTAAATCATGCCAAAATTCCTCCTCCAATGCACCCAAAATTTCCGTACTAAAAAGATTGGGAAAACGCGATGTAGGAAAACGAGTTCTCCAGTCTTCGCTTAAAGGACGCTTGCTGGCAATTACCATCGCCAACATACCGTCACAAGCTTTGGCACGCCAATCTTCTCCCCAATCCTGAAATAGTTCTAAACGTCGGATAATTCCTTCAAACTCATCTAGGATCACAATCAAGCGATAACCCCGATCCCGCAACCAGATAAAACCATCTTCCACCTCAAAAGGATCGTCATTAACATCCTGCCTCCAAGGTTCAGTTCCTGTTTGTTTTAAAATCTCCCGCCGCAGTCCCTCAATGATGCCTTTTGGCGTGTGAAATTTGGGAGATTGTAAATCTAAAGTCACAATTAATGGTTTTTGTTGAGGTTGACAAAACTTTTCGGTACGTTCTCTAATCAACCGCAAGAGGGAAGTTTTGCCATTGCGTCGCATTCCTACTATATTGATACACTGAGAACTGATAGCACCAATCCGACTTTTAACCTCTAAAATAGCTTTTTTCCGTCCATAAAAGCGTTCTGGCGAGACTGGCGTGCCGTAGTCAAAGGGATTGATACCTGTTTTTTTTGAATTATTTTGATGAAACCGCTGATTGAGTTCTGCTAGTTCAGGAAATTGGGCAAAAATTATACTTACAGGTACGGCTCGCCCTCCTAAATCCATGCTAGGATTGCGAGAAATATTCAGAATTCCACAAACTTTTCCCGTGCGCTGATTGAGTAATGGTGAACCGCTAGTTCCAGGTTTTGCCTGTCCTCCTTTCAAATTGTATAGTGGCGAATTGTTTTTGATGCTTTCACCTTCATACTTAAAGGTAGCAGAATCACCCTCGGGATAATCTTGGGGATAGCCATAGATAAATAAGTCATCGCTCAATTCAGGAGATGACAAGTCAAAATTGACACAAGGATGATCTATATCTGGCGGATTCAACTTTAATAGTGCTAAATCTAGATGCTTTTCTAGTGGAATATTTTCAATACTAGCAATGTATTGCTGATTTTTGTACGGCCAGAATACATTGATTTTTTCAGGATTAGCTGATTTAACGACATGAGCGCAGGTGAGAATTAGTTGTGGGGCAACAAAAAAACCAGTTCCATGACCACCGGGAACGCTCACTCGCAGGGTACATTGTTCTAAGAGTTTAGTGATATGTGTCATATTTGGGTGTTAGCGATTAGTCACTCTATGCAGTTGAGATATCAGGATACGGCAGTGCCAATTGGTATCAACTAGCCCGTCAAATCCGTTAGTCAGTCCGCGAGTCCGCCAGGGGTTGAAACCCCTGTCTAATAGCGAAAGTCCTCTAAAAGAGGACTAATGAGTTGAAAATTCTTCTCTTCAGTCCTCTTGAGAGGACTTTAGCTTTGAGACAGGGAATTCATTCCCTGTCGGACTATCGGTTTTACGTGTTTGTTGACACTAATGAACATTGCTGTGTCCTCCATTTGTTGGAATTACTTGCCCCACTCTAAAGTAATTTCTAGGTTTCCTTTGCTAGAACCTTTGACAATTAATGTTGTAATTTGTCCAGATTCAATGGCAATCTCTAAGCCAAATTTAATGGTGGCTTTATCTGGTTTGACTTCTTGCAAAACTCCTGATAGTTCTTTCGCAATTGCCTTGATGGCATCTGTTGCTTGCTTGAAAGGTCGGTTACCAAAAGCGATTTCCTGGTCGCCAATTGGTGTGGCTTCGACTCTGACAATTGTGCCGTCAGACAGTTCTAGGGGAATAATTGTTGTTTGTTCCATGCTTTTGCCTGCTGTGCTGTTTATTTTAGATAAATTATTCTCTAGGATAAGCTTTTTTTCCTAAAATTGCTACTAAGATTGCACTTCGGGACGGGCAAGATGCCCATCCCACAAGAGTTAAAATTAGTCCGGGACGCAGGGTGTTCAGAAACCGGGTTTTGGCGAAAATACTTCGTTACACTATGGATATACGTTGTGACGAATTCTCGGCAACAGCAAGTCACCTCAATCTACTCCCTCGCCCAACGCCGGCGGTGTTACGCAATGCAAGAAAAATACGGCTGGCGACTGCTACGAATCAAACGGACAAAAGACTCAATCCTCAACTACTCCTGTATATTGGAATGTGAAACCAGTTTTCCCAACTACATGGATGAAGACGAGGAGGATTAACAAAGAAGTCTTGACAAACTGTTCGACATAAACTTTATACCGAATCGATTAAAATGTATTCTAGAAACTCAGGAATAGAGCGATAATAATCAAACTTATCCCCTCGACCGTAATTTTTCGGACTTTTTGACAAAACTTCAACAATCATCAAAGGATTAATTATTGTATCTGTGCGATCGTCTAAAAGCACTGGTTCGCCTTAAATTACCATCACATTTGGATAAGTAGAGAAATGATAGCGCGGTATCGACAACCCTAAGTCACAGATAAAAAGTTGATACTTTTTTACAGTCAGGCCAAAATTTAAATTAGCCTACAAATTCCCCGCAATATCATTATGATTTGGAGTACGACCACTCATAATAACTATCTCGCCATCAATATATCCACTTTGGGGTTAGCCCACTTCCTTTAGTGCAAAATATTCCTCGGGCGAGGAGAGTTGTTGAGTTTGGGTTAACATAGTTTATATCCTCAACAGCCGTTCATTTTATTTTAATTAAAAGTACACCAATTTTATCAAATTTGCATCGGGTCAGGGTGCGATCGCACTGCTATCAAATCAGTTATACTCAAAGGTCGATCCTCTTCGAGGGCTTCGCTAACGCACCCTAACCCCTCAAAAAAGCGTGTGAAGCGCAGCTATCGGGATCTTAATCCCTCGCTCAAGAGTCAAAAACGCCCCCTCTAAAGTTGAGCTAGCTCTCATTTACTTTGCATATTGTAATTATCAATAAAAGCTATAAGTTTTTCTCAATAGCTTTCCGCTGCTCCCTGCGGGTTTTACAGCAAAATTTAAATACGCCTGAGCTTATCTGCACAGAGCGAAAAGTTTTGTTACAATAGGTAAGCTGTTACAAATCGTAACTTATGCTAGTTTCTATTTTAATAATTGACGTTGCCCTCGTTGCCTGGTCTTTGCACTTAATGCAAGAGGCGATCGCGCAACGGGAATTTTCACTAATGCTAGCCGGCACCCTAGTTGCGGTCTCAGCCGCGGCCCTAGTAGTCGTCTACTTCCTCATGGGGTCTTGTTTGAGCCATTTGACCGAAATATCCCAACACACATACTAAATCATAGTAGGGGATTGACCATTGTCCAGAAGCGAGGAGAGTTTTGTGGAAAAAAAGCCGGAAGCCTTGCCAATACAGGGTTCAAAACTAATTTGCCCAAAAAGCTTGACAAATATTGGTCAGTTAAGGCATGATTGAGAGCGCGAAAAGAAAGGGGAATTAGCTCAGTTGGTAGAGCACTACAATGGCATTGTAGGGGTCAGCGGTTCGAGCCCGCTATTCTCCATATTAGAACCCGCCCACTAAGCGGGTTTTACAGTTTCTACAACAAAACTGCTAGGCTTAGCATTCTCAATTAGGGGTGACCGAATGTGTCAAGGTCAGCCCTTCACTGCGATAAAAATGCGATATCGCCAAAGGCTCAGTAAATGTAGACGTTTCAAGGCTCGGCTGCGGTTAGCGCGATCGTAATCTAAGGTAAACGGTTCTGGTTGTACATTGGTCTACCCAACACGATCGCCAACCGCAAAGCAGCCGAAATCAAACCTCAGACGATGGCGTACCGCCCCGCTACGCTACGATGTTGACCTGACTAGCGGCAACTTCGATCCATCACTAGCTTCATACAAACCTTAAGCACAGTCCGAGGCAATTTCTGTCGTGGAAATGTTCGATCGATTTACCCAGCAGAAACAGCGCACAATCTCGATCGGCCCATTGGCAAAATATCTAAGTTTACAGAAATACGTCTTGGCCTTTTTCAAGGGCAAAACCAGTGTATCTGTCTCCTTTATCTATTGCCGACAAGTTTCGAGCTTATTTGGCACAGAAGCTGGAACCAGGTTCCGTCTTAACCGCAAAAGCATAGAAACTATCAGAACTCAACTCAATCAACTCTGAACTTAAAATTTCTAGCTTTCCCGAAGCCCTCTCCTGCAAGATGAGGGGCTTTGATTTTTGTAATTCACTATGAAATGTTTATTTGTAACATAATGTTTATTTGTAACCATCTACTTAACAATGATTAACAGTAGGGACACGGGGCCCGGCCGTGTCCGGCGCGGGGAGTAGGACAGGGAACAGCCCCGTGTCCCTACGGTTTGCTTTGACTTTTAATAATAGGTATAAGAGGGAGGATTGTAGCCAGACTTTTTCAAATTAGTATGAACAATTATTAACCGTCTAAGCTGACGGTAAGGACACGGCATTGGTGTGTCCCTAGAGATGCTCGGGTACCATCTATATGTAGCACTACTTTTGTGAATTGGTATCAGAAACCCGAATTGGTATAAGTCCTGTTTAATATAAACAGCTCTAATGCTGAGCCTGTCACCAGCCAATATTTCCCTCTAGAGGAACTTTACAACCTTTAGAATAGCTGAGTGCGCTAGCAAAGAAGAGATGGGGCAGTATTCCTATAGTATTAAACGCCCTAAATTATACACTTCAGACTTTAGGGAGATGGAAGTCAACAAATTAATTTCTACTATTAATTTAAGTAGTACAGAAGAAGAGGAAAAAACACATGGCACTTCAAAGATTAGCAGATTTTTATCCTAATTATCAGGAAGAAATCTTTGCTGGAGACGACATCAAGGGATTTGATGTTTATGCTGGTGACACTGATGAAAAAGTAGGCACCGTTTATGACGCTTTGGTTGATGACACGGGTCGTTTCCGCTATCTGGTAATTGATACCGGGATTTGGATTTTTGGGAAAAAAGTATTGCTGCCAATCGGCTCGGCTCGCTTCGACTACGGAGCCCGTCGCGTCTACGCCACAGGTCTTCGCAGCAAAGCTCAAGCAGAACAATTGCCCGCTTACAATGAATTAGAATCAGTAGATTACGATCGCGAAGAACAAGTAAGAGGCGTTTACCGCAATCAAGGAACTGCCGCTGCAAGCACTGCAACTCCTGCTAGCTACGATCGCAGCAGCTACAGCTACGATATCGACCGCCCCCTCTACGAAACCAACGAACAGCAGCACCAAAATCTCAAGCTTTATGAAGAACGCTTGATTGCTAACAAACACCGCGCAAAAACAGGCGAAGTAGCAGTTGGCAAGCGCGTGGAAACTGAAACAGCGCGAGCTTCAGTACCCATTGAAAAAGAACGAGTCGTAATCGAGCGAGTAACGCCCGTAGAAGCCGGTCAAGTAGTTTCAGTCGGTGAGGCTGACTTCCAATCAGGGGAAGTTGCACGCATGGAAGTCTACGAAGAAACTGCCGACATTCACAAGGAAGCTTTTGTCCGCGAAGAAGTCAACGTCAGAAAAGAAGTTGTTCACACCACGGTTGAGGGCGAAGAAACCTTGCGTCGTGAAGAATTAGACATTAAGACCGATGGAACTGCGGTTGTAGATAATAAAGATATCTAAACCAACCGCAACAGGTATTGCATAGGAATTGCGCATTAATTACATAATTCTGTCACTGCGCAGGTGTGAATTGTGGCATCGCGCAATTCCTATATAACGGGGCGGGTGGAGTAAAAAAATTGTCTGGTTTAGCCAAAATTTATGCACTTTTCCCGCCTTTAGCCATGCCTAATAAAAATCCTTAAGTAGGAAAGTTGAAAAAATGAACGGTCAAGCATCGGCAGAAAAGATAGCAACTGCCAAATCCATTACCCGTCTCAACCGGGTGCCGGAAAAAGTCAGAACTAAGCTAAAAAGTTTTACAGTCAAAGACAATAAAGGTCAGTTGGTAGGCAAAATAAAAGATGTCTATTTTGATGCTAGCGGTCAGTTAAACTTTGTGGTGGCAGGGCTAGGCAGCGAAAATACCCGCGTTTTTATACTAAGTATTAAGCTTCTAAAAAAAGTCGATTACCACCAAAAAGCTCTGTTTCTAAGTATTAATTCTAATCAAGTCGATCTGCTGCCGGGAGTTTCGGCAAATGCCGGGTATCCGTCTTTAGAAAATACCTCAGGACCGCATAGTGAGCTTAACAACAGCGAGTTAACAAATCCCTCAACAGCTATGTCAAACCTAACAGATGCCGATCGCACAGATGAAAATTTGGAGACAGAGGAGGATGAAGAAAACTTTGATGTTGTCGATAGAGAAGTAATTCGCCTGCTAGAAGAACGATTGGTGATCAATCGCAGCAAGCGGAAAGTCGGCGAAGTCATCGTGCGCAAAGAAATTGAAACTCGGATGGTACAAGTGCCGATCCAGTGGGAAAAGCTGATTGTCGAACAAGTCGGCGACGATCCAAAGGTGTTGGCAGAAATAGATTTGGGCGAGGGAAGCATCACTGGTATAGATTTGACCGAGGTTAAGAGCGTGAGCCACGAACCGACAGTTAAGGCTGAATTTACCTCTGTGCAGAAAGCTAGCAAAATCTTAAATTCGATCGCCTCTCAACCCCGCCACGGTTGCGTCAAAGTCCGCCTGGAACTCGTTCTGGAAAACAAGGAACTTGAGGATACTTACCAAAAATGGCTCGCGGAAAACCACTCAGATAGTTAAACTCTTCGTCCTCCTCGGTGTGGATTTTAGCTATTAGCGAGAAACTTCAATCTAATAGCGGACTGTGGCGCTCAGTTCTGTGAAGAAAGTTCACCGCCATCGAATAAGATCATCCTCGATAAATTAATCGTAATGTTGCCAGGGGCAGGTTCACCAATATCTATAATATAACCCCGAACTCCGTAAACCCGCCCCGGTCGGGATATTTAAATTTTTAGCGATCGGCATCTAGACAAAATTGTACCGAATTGCGGTAAAATTGTGGTGGCCAAATTTAAAAGTATTTGAAAATGCCCAGCACCATCTCCGACATTAAAGTAAAAACGATCGCAGGCGCAGACAAGCAGCTAGGAGAGTACGCTGGCAAGGTACTCTTGATAGTTAACGTAGCTTCCAAATGTGGCTATACACCTCAATACAAAGGACTCGAAGAATTGAGCCAGAAGTACAGCGCGGCCGGACTCCGCGTTTTAGGATTTCCCTGCAACGACTTCGGAGCTCAAGAACCCGGAAGTAATTCAGAAATAGTCAATTTCTGTACGACAAAATACGGCGTCAGCTTTGAATTATTTGACAAAGTACGCGCTAAAGGCAGTCAGCAGCACCCGCTGTACGCTAAGCTTACGAGTGCAGTCGAACCCCAGGGTGAGGTTTCCTGGAATTTTGAGAAATTCTTAGTTAGCAAACAGGGTGAAGTCGTTGCCCGATTCCGCAGCAGCGTCGCCCCAGATTCGCCAGAACTTATCGCTGCGATTGAGCGAGAATTGGCAAAATAAGAAGAAAGGCAACGAAGCAGTGTATAGGACTTAACGGATGGATGGTTAGGGAAGAGGGAAGAACTTAATGGGCTTTTTTTCTAACTTAAGAGTTGGTTTTTTTTCTTCTCTTCCCCATTCTTGGCAAGCACTCAGCAATTAACAAATACCGATGATTGGATTTAATTGGAGAACGGTTTAATTTAATGGAAAATACATCGGGATTAGATTTAGTTGTAGGCTTACTTGCCTTCGCAATTCTTGCAGGCGGGCTGGCAATGCTATTTGTAGGCATGGCATCGTTCCCTAAAGAAAAATAACAATCTAAAAGTGGTTCGTAGTGAGGAGTTTAGTCCTCAGATTTCCATGAGGACTGACGTCTTCACTACAAACTCTGAATAAATCTAACCGCATTCAATTTTATAGCAACCGCCAAGAAGGTCACAACGTTCTTAATTGCTGAAACCCTTAATGTTATTGCTTCTTCGTTTTTCCGACTTTTATCGGACTTATTAGTTGACACTCCAGGCGCGTGAACGCGCGGGGATTCTTGGTTCACTAACATACCTTTAAACTATTCATCCTTTCGGCAATATTTAAACCAAAAACCCGTCCAATTGAACGAAGCTTCGAGCCTAATTTAAATAGCCCCAGAGGGCTTGTCTCCCCAAGCGTTAAGGGTACACTCCCTTTGTTCCCGTATGCCCGCTCGGTACATCTAAACTACTAAGATTTTGAGTTTTCTGGTATGGGTGCTTATGGCTACCCTAGCTATGTTTTTGTGGTTTTCGCCACCCACGAGACATTATTTTTTCCTAGCCAGTCGTTTTGGGGTTGGTTATCCATTTGTGCTAGCGGTTATTCTACCTGTATCTATTTGTAGTATACTTTACTATGTGGGAAAATTTTACAACTTTTTGGAAATAAAGCCGTCCTAAAAGGACGGGGTTTTCAACCCAATTTTATGATAACATTCGCAATTGACAATCATGCAAACTACCGAAAACACCGTCAAAAATGTACTCGCGCCGGGGAACTTGCGGCGCGTTCACCATATCGCTTTAAACGTGCGCGACATGAAAGCTTCCCGCCACTTCTACGGGACAATTCTCGGTTTGCACGAACTAACAGGTGCAGAAATTCCCGCAACTTTAACAGAAATGGTAGCCGCTGGTAAAGTCGCTAATTTCGTTACCCCAGACGGCACTGTGATTGACCTATTTTGGCAGCCCGACTTGGAACCGCCAAACCCAGACCCCCAGAAGGCTTTTACTCGCGCCAACCACTTAGCCTTCGATATCGAGCCGGATTTGTTCGATCGCGCTCTCGAAGTGCTAAAGTCAAATCAAATTGCGATCGACAGCGGCCCCGTCACTCGCGCTACAGGACGCGGCATTTACTTTTACGATCCTGATGGATTTATCATCGAAATCCGTTGTGATGCAGTTTAAACAGTCGCTATCGGCATCTCACTGCCCACTGCGCATCCTAAATTTACTATTTCGATCGCGATGCGGGTGTGCGCACCCTAGGTTTCAAGTTGTTTTATTTTCCGTCTTTGCTGATAGGTTGCTTCGGCCAAGTAAATCGAAAAGTTGCTCCTTCACCTTCGGCCGATTCTAGGGAAATAGTACCCCCTTGACCTTCGACAATTTTCTTGACCAGCGACAAACCAATGCCAGTATTTTCAACTTTATCGCGAGCTTCCAAGGTCTGAAAAATGACAAAAACTTTATCGTGATATTGAGGATCGATCCCCGGCCCGTCATCCTCTACAGAAAACTCGTAAAACTCATCTAACTCTTTAACCGATATTGTTACGTGACCCGAGTCAGCTCGATTGTGCTTGATGGCATTGCTAATTAAATTAGAAAAAACCTGCTGTAACGGCAATTTTTCCGTCAGAAAAGTTGGCATTCCCGGTTCAACTTTCACCTCAAATCCAGACGGCGGCGCCAAGGAATCAATAATTTCTGCTAATAACTTCTCAACTTTTACCATTTCTGAAGGCACTTCAATGCGTCCGACGCGGGAATATTGCAGCAGTCCCTCAATCAAACCTTCCATACGGTGAACTCTGCCGCGCAGCAGGTTCATTTGGTGCAGAGTATCCTCTGTCATCGACTCGCTGAGGTCTTCTTCTATCCAACTGCTGAGATTTGCGATCGCCCTCAGCGGCGCTTTCAAATCGTGAGAAACTACATAAGCAAACTGGTCTAATTCTTGATTCCGCTTTCTCAAAACATTCGTCGTTTTAGCCAGCATCTTCGCCGTCCAACTCAATTCTTCAGCCCGCAACCGCAGCGATTCCTCAGCTTGTTTGCGTTCCCTAATATCTTCTACCACAGCCATCAGAAATTGAGAGCCATTTTGTTCTCGCAACAGCGAAACCGTCAAGTTTGCCCACACCAACTCTCCGTCGTTGCGGATGTAGCGCTTTTCCAGAGAGAAATTTTCAATTTCTCCTGCTAACAATTGGCGCACCAGTTCCTCTTCGCTTGCTAAATCTTCCTGCCAAGTAATCTCTTGAAATCTTTTCTCCACCAATTTTTGGCGGCTGTAGCCCAAAATTTCGCAAAGTTTTTGATTTACTAACAAAAATTTACCTTCCACAGTCGCTTGGGCCATGCCGACTGCCGCCTGCTCAAAAGTAGCGCGAAACCGCTGCGCGCTTTGGGCTAAAGCAATTTCTGAGCGTTTGCGATCGCTAATATCGTTGCTGATTTCCAAAATAGCCACCGGTTGATCTCGATCGTCGTGCTGCAAAGTCCATCGGCTTGCCACCGTTATTTTTGTGCCGTCTGCCTTGGTGCGCACCAGTTCCCCTTGCCAAGAACCCCGCTCGAAAAACACTTTTTGAATTACCTCCACAGGTTGCGTCCATTCTGTTTGTAAAAGATCGTGAATATTTTTTCCGATTGCTTGCGACTTCCGCCACCCGTAGAGCCACTTTGCCCCCAAATTCCAATAAGAAATCGCCCCGTTCAAGTCTAGTACCGCGATCGTATCGTTCGCCAAATCCAGCATTTGCGCTTGCTTGCGCAGAGTTTCCTCGGCTTCTTTCCGTCCTCGGGCATCGCGGCAAATCGCAATAAACAACTGTTGATTGGCCAGACGCATTTCGCTGACAGCCAACTCCATCGGAAACTTAGTTCCGTCGCTGTGAACTCCAACTGTTTCTTGCTGGTAAGTCTTCAGCTTAGCCTCGGGATTTAACACAAAATATTCGATCGAATAATCCCCGGCGCTGCTGTAAGGCTGCGGTAGAGCTATCAGCCGCCGCAGGTTAGAGCCAATTATGCGATCGGCTTTCTCGCCAAAAATCTTTTCTGCTGCCCTATTAAAAGACTCAATATTTCCCCATGCGTCCAAAGTAATAATACCGTCAGCCGCATTGTCTACCACAGCTTGAATGCGACCTTTACTTTCTTCCCACCCAGCTTCCCGCTTCCTCAATTCCTTCTCTAAACTATCAAATAAATACCAGGAAGCCCCTCCCCCCAAACAGCCGAAAAGCAACGCAGCCACTTGCACAAAATTAGTTAAATCTATCAACTCCCGTATTTGCAGATCTACTGCTTTCTGGTAGGTTTCGCCTACATCAACAAACGCATTAAATTTTTTGCGCAGGTTATCCATCTTCAACTTACCTTGATCGAACACCTGAATTATTTCCGGCGACTGCACGCTAGTTGCCGAACTGTCGAGCTTATTCAAAGTGTTTTGCAAGAAATTTATATGCTGTTCGGTACTTTTTTTAATTTCTTCAAATCGCTGAGCTTGCAGTTTATTTCCTCGAACTGCAACCTTGAGTTTAGCCAGCAGCGGAGGCAAACTCTTCTTGGCTTCTAAGTAGGGTGATAGAAATTCGCGGCGCTTCGTCAATCCGTAACCCCGAATACCTGTTTCGGCATCCACCACCATTGTTAACAAGCGGTTAGTTTCCTGAAGTATTGCCTTATTACTATCGGATCGCTTTCTTATCTGTAGGGTACTATCCCGGAGGCCTGCAATTGCTATCAGCGAAGCAAACAGACAAATCACGGGGATAGCAACTATTACTGTTCCCCGCTGGCGAATTGGTCGGTCTGTCCATACAAATTGGAGGCAGCGATCGAGCAAATACTTCACGGATATTGAAGGAGAAAGTTTGCTGCCAGTATATCGCTTTTTGGCAATTTAGGCTAGGGATAAGTTCGTTTTTTTGATTTCGCGAACCCTGGAAACTAACCGTGGAAACTAGATCGAACCCCTGCGATAACTACCTGCTGACAGTAACAGCAGATTTTTTAGCAAGCTTTTTAAGGGGAGGCAAGGAGAAGGAAAGGCTTTTTTTCGGCAGCGAGACAGCAGGAGAATCAGAAACTAGCCTTTGTGCTTTACTTTCGTTTTCGCCTTCGGCTTTTCCTTTCAAAGTAGAGTCTGTTTCGCAAGCGTTCTGAACACTTGTAACTACAGTAGTCCACCTGCCTGTAGCGGGATCGCGATAACAAGTGAAAGGATTTATTTTTAGCGGTTGACTGCAAGGTGTAATCATGTAGATGCACTCCTGTGATTCTGAGAAATTGCCCACTGCTTTCAGCAGCATTGCTATCTCGCCAGTAAAAGCAACAGTATGAAGGCAAAAAGCAGAATTGTGTTTCTGCCTCCCGAGACCTTTGATAATTCCTGATTTCCTGTTAACTTTTGCCTTCTACTGGTTCGCGACTATCGCATTACTTTTACCAAATTACCTTTCTGCAAGCAACCCCCCACCTCCTCAATCAGGTTGAGGTGCGACTTGTGAATGCAGCGAGGCTGGAGATACTGCCGGACAATTTTGGGATAATATATGTATTGTAAGCTGGAAAAAAATGCTAGTGTGTGATCGGCAACAGAGGTCGATCGCGATCGGTGTCACAATTAAAAAGCGAATTGGTAATTGGTAATGGGGGAATTTGTAATCGGGAATTCTTCCATCTCTTCCTTTCCTTAAATCCCTTAAATTCCGTACACAATTCGTTGCAGAACCCCGTTAAATTCTTTAAATCTCGTACATTTGTCGTTGTATAACTTCCTTATAACTAATATCAACTTTTGCTTTTAAATAAACAGTAAAAGGAGAGCCAACACCCAACTCACTCTCTACAGTGAGATACCCGCCCATCATCTGGCAAAACCAGCGGCTAATCGCCAATCCCAAACCAGTGCCGCCGTACTTGCTAGTAGTCGAAGCATCCCCTTGAATAAAAGGTTGAAACAAACCCTGCTGTTGTTATGCGGACATTCCAATCCCCGTATCACAATCGCTGCCATCTGCTGGGAAAGCGAGTCGCGCCCAACAGTACCGTTCCACCTTGGATAAACTTCAGGGCATTCGAGAGCAAATTGAACAGAATTTGCCGGGCTTTAGTCAAATCTGCATACATCACTCCCAAATTCCCACAATAAAAAACTTGGGTTATTCCTTACTTACTATGCTAAATAAATAGTCAAATTAGTAAATAAATATGAATAAATGTATAAAATATTCACTCAAGTCCTGGCCAGACTTGACATCTAGGTTAGTTTAATTGTTAACTCGATCGTGGTCACCAATACTTTTTAGATAAAATTACAGTCATGGCTACAAAAAACGGGACTAAACTTCTAACAGAAATCCTGAATATAGAAGGAATTAAAGTAATCTCGCATAGTCAACTACCGGGAATTGGAATAATGTTACAAGTTGACTCAATATCCAAAGAAAGTCATTGCCATCGCTGCGGGACAAAAAGTCATAGATTACATCAAAACCATCGATACGTAGTGAAAGATTTATCATGGGGAGAAAAACCAGTATTTTT
>NZ_JAUBVJ010000063.1:0-50045 GCF_036702785.1 Microcoleus sp. AR_TQ3_B6
AAAGAAACAGGTAGGCGAGTAAAACGTGGCTTGTACCGGACGGGTGCGAAAAACTGGTATATTAATGCTGACTGCAATGGGGCTGCCAACATTTTAAGAAAAGTAGCGACAATGTTAGGGCTTGACCTTGACGGAGTTGGTAGAGGTGTTTTGACAGCGCCCTTAAGAATTACCCTTTGGTAGTTTCTTCAGAATCTCCGTGGCTTTAGCCCGGAGAGTGTCAAAGTTATCAACAACATAGAAATTATTTTTGACAACCATCACCCGGACGGGCTAAACAGAGAGCACTTGATGGATTTCAAGAGTGGATACAAGAAAGATATCAAATTACGTCAACTCACGGATGGGACAGTATCATTCTCTTCTTTTCTGTTGATGAAAAAGATGCTCTCGATAAATTCTTCAAACTGTTGGAAGAATTTCTCTATCAAGCTAAGATTGTTGAGGACAAGCACAATTTAGTAGAGACTTCTTGAATCCTCACTTCACCATGCCTAGATCGAGATTTCACCTTAATGGTCGGAAGTAATTGCCGAAATCGAATATTGATTACCCGCTGAGCTTGGATATTTAACAGAAAATGCTTGCACATTTTCCTGATTAAAATTAGGGGCATAATACTGCTTGATTTTGTCAAATGTCAGTTAGCCTCCTCCTGTAATATCATTTGTATGACCTGTTTCAAGTTCGTTCATATACTCCAAAGCTGCTTCAAAGCCTTCGGGATCTTGCTCTGCCTCAATTTGAACAGATAAAGGACTTCCAAAATCGTTTTCGTAAACTAAGCTGATTACTCCTCCCCTTTCCCTTTTCCATTCACAAAGACTGATTTTATCCTTATTAATTTGAATAAAATTCTCGCCGTTTCTGACAATTAAATAGTTTTTATCAACAAGTCGGGGTGGATCGGAAACTATAGTAAGTTCTCCCCATTCCCCTCTTAAATAGTATTTGTCATCCTCCATAAAAAAATCGTCTATGTTCCCGTAATCCACGCTACCATCTGGATCTGCAATTGCGCTGATGTTGGTCAGAACCAAATCGTAGGTTTGAGGATGGGGGAACAGTATTGTCATCTGCCGATAACAATACTGTTCCCCAGATAAGGCTGGAGTGTATAGAGGGTGATTCTCAGTGAGGACAGCTTCTAAGAGGATTTGTATATATATTTTAGCATTAATAATGCTGAGTACATAGCTATCCTCTAAATAAATATTTTCAAATCCCGGCAACTGGCAGTAGTTTAAGCGTTCCATTGTTAAATGTCCCAAGCGATAGGAGTATGATTAGCTGTACTTTTTCTGGTGACCGGCTTTCCTTGTAGATCTATTCTACTGCCTTTGGGATTTCTCAACTCTACATGAGGATGATTGCTTCCCGGAGCTCTTGGAGTTCCCTGTTTAAGCGTTAGCCTAGCTACTCGGTTTTTATCAAAATATTTTAACGGGCCATTAGGTGTTTGAGTAGGATGCCATCCCTGTTGTGACTCCGCCCACACTTGAAAGTCGCTGGCTTTTGGATTAATGCCAGTTGAGATAGCTTGTATTATTCGTTCCCATGCCCTTCGCCCCCCTAGAGTTGCCATACTAATAATTCACCATAAATTAGCTTATTCTCCCGGCAATAACTCCAAGCGATATCGGTACAAAGCCACAGGATGCCCCCCAGCAGCAAAATAATCCGGGTCTTGCGGCGACAAATAAATCGCTGTCACCTGATCCGCCTCAATTCTTTTACTCGCAGGATTGCCATTTTCTCCGCCTCCAACAACTCGATAAGCCGTGGTTGTTTCCACCTCGTTTAAATAAATATCAGACTCTCCCCGAAACACCTGCTGAGAAATCTCTGTAGACACAAACTCGCGAGGATTCGGCGTCTCAGTTCCCCGACTGGTAACACTCGAAATTAATTGGCGTTCCCCTTTCAAAATAGTAATTTGGCGGTTGGGATTGGTCGGATCGACTTTCACCGAAAGTACGCCACCGTCGCCTAAATAAGCCTTGGCAATATTCAAACCGTTAAAAGTGCGATCGGCTACAATCTTTGTAGCTTTTTTAGATGTATAATTATAAATAAGACCAATGTTTTTTTCCGGTTGAAATCGCACTTTAAATAATACTGGCTGCTGCAAATACTGGCGGTTGCTTTCAAACCCAGGCGTGACAATATTTGGGGCTAAAGGAGCGGCTAAATCCACCAAAGTGCTCGCCACATTCCAATTGCCGGCCATCCAGTCGGGATATACCAAATCTCCCTTAGCGACAGCGATAGGAGGCTTGCTTTCCCAATTAGGAAAACTGGATAGGCGATCGCCCAAAACCCCCGCCCTCGCACCGCCACCCCACAGCAACACCAGCAAAACCAAACAAAAACTCCAAAATACCTTCATACCCCATCACATTCAAACAACTAACCTTCTGTCTCTCTTTCTCTTCTTTATCTCTTCTGGGCGTTCTCTGCGCCTTCAGCAGTTCATTAATTCAAAAATTAGACAACAAACGAGTTAAGCATCGTATTTTATACCCTTCTGGGAAACAGGCATCCTACTCCCCACAAAAATCAATTTTATTCTTGTGGGGAGTAGGATCTGGGCAGGAGAGCCCGCCCCCAATATGCAATTTCAATGTGCAAAAGCTTATGTTTTAAAGCGCCTCAACAGGTGCAGGTTCCCAAACTTCCCCGTATTTCTCCTGCAATTGGTGCCAATTTTCTACCTGTCCCGGTTCGTATTCCCCCGGTTTTCCCCACTGCAAAAACGCGCTCAAAGCAGCCTCATTTTGTTCGTCCAGAAAACGGATTGCATAAGTAGTAAAATTGCCTCTTTTCGCCTCGCCCGTTTCAAACTTCACCTGTTTGATTTTGTCCATATTCAAGTGAAACTCAAATATATCGGCGTGCATATTGGCATATTTACCCTTCGGCAACTCCGCATAAAACAGCTTGTGAATTGAACCGCGAACTTCCAGCACAGCCGCGCTGCTAGTCACGATTAAACGCAGCGTTCCTAATGGTTCGCAAGCTTCCAAGAATTCTTTCAGATTAGGCATAATTTAATTTGGGAATTGGGCATTGGGAATTGGGCATTGGTAATTGGTAATTGGTAATTAAAAACAATAATAACTAACAACCAACAACTAATGACTAAGGACTAATGACTAAGGACTATTTTTCGTGCAGTTCGTAAGCAGCGACAATCCGCTGCACTAGCGGGTGTCGTACCACATCCGCCTGAGAAAATTCGCAGAAAGCAATGCCCTCAACGTTGCGCAGGATGTTTTGGGCAACTGACAATCCCGACAGTTGGTTTGGTGGCAAATCTGTTTGAGTGATATCGCCCGTCACTACCATTCTCGATCGAAAGCCCAGACGAGTCAACACCATTTTCATTTGAGCCGGGGTCGTATTTTGAGCTTCGTCCAAAATTACGAAAGCATTGCTGAGAGTGCGCCCCCGCATATAAGCTAAAGGAGCTACTTCGATCAGGCCTCTTTCCATTAAATCGGCCATTTTTTCAGGGTCGATCATTTCTTGTAGGGCGTCGTAAAGCGGGCGCAAATAGGGATCGACTTTTTGCTGCAAATCTCCCGGCAAAAAGCCTAATTTTTCGCCAGCTTCCACGGCTGGCCTTGTTAAAATCAGCCGTTCGTACTGCTTGCTCAACAGCGCTTGCACGGCGAAAATAGCTGCTAGAAATGTTTTGCCAGTACCAGCGGGGCCAATGCAAAATGTCAGGTCGTGCGTGCGTACTGCTTGGACGTATTGCCGCTGCTTGAAGGTTTTGGCTCTAATTTCTTCGCCGCGGCGGGTTTTGGCGAGAACGTCTCGCTGCAAGTCTTGTAAATCGCCTTGGCGGTTGGTATCCAAGGCTTGGCGCGCCGTCTGGATTTCAACTCCGGTAATATTTTTGCCGGATTTCCAATAGTCGGAGAGCGATCGCACTAATTTATGACACAATTCTACTTGACTTTTTGTGCCGGAAATCAGCAGTTCTTGCCCTCGCATTACCAGGTTAGCGCCGGTTTGCTTAGACATCATTTTCAGGTTTTCTTCTTGATGGCCCGAGAGTGACATCGCGCTTTGAGTGCTCGGCAACTCTATTGTTAATTTTTCAATCATGCCAACATAAGCTCCCTCCAAATAAGCAATTAAAAGTTAACAATTAACAGTTAAATCAGTCACTTTTTGCGAACAAAAAAACGCCCGTTAGTAGGTTTTACCTAGTATCTAAGGCGTCTTTTAGATTTAGCTCCCAAATGAGTTTGGTGCTTGAGATACAAATCAAATCTCCTTTCAATCAAGTCAGGCAAGTTTAGATTTTAGATTTTAGATTTTAGATTTTAGATGTACCTAATCCTGCTGACATTTGAGATTTTAAATTTTACATTGGTGTCCGATCGCAAAACCGGCAATCTCAAATGTCAGCGGGGCTTGTAATACAAAGTCTACAACAGGCAATCTAAAATCTAAAATTGTTTTTGGGTTCTGCAGTTAATAACCGGGAGTATTTCTGCTCGTTCTAAACGTAGGTGTGTTAGTACGGCGAGGTTGTTCTCTCGGAGTTCTGCTACCTAAGGGACTCGGCGACGGAGGTGGCATCCGGGGTCGGACGGCCCCGCGGGGCGCGCGCGCGCCGCGCTCCGGGCGATCGCGATCGCCCCTGGGCGGTCCCGAGGCACGATCGCCCGCTTCGCCATCGTATATATCTAAGTAGAGCGACTGACCTGCCGTCTGCGCCACCGCTTCGAGGGTAGTTCTAATTGCCTGAATATTGCGTCCGCCCCTACCGTAAACCCGGCCTTTGTCGGGATCTTCAAAAGCGAGCCTAACCCAGACCCGGGATTGGCGCGGGTGCAGTTCGCAATCTACCCGCAAAGAACCTGGGGTCTCTAAAAAAGGCCCAATTAAAAACTTAACCAGTCCTGCGTAGTTGGGACTAGCTGACTGCTGTTGTGCTGGATTCAACGTTGGCTCCGGCTCCGACTTGTTCAAATACATGGGCTTTTCTGAGGATGTCACGCACGGTGTCAGTTGGCTGAGCGCCTTGTTGCAGGCGCTTGACAATCGCTGGAACATCCAGCCTGGTTTCGTTATTTCTGGGGTTGTAATAGCCGAGCTCTTCTAGAGGACGGCCGTCGCGGCGGGTAGAACTGTTCATCGCTACAATCCGGTAGCTTGTCTCGCGTTTTTTCCCGTATCTCTTGAGTCGCAGTTTGATCATCTTCTTGCAGAATAGTCGTGTTTCAATTGTAAGCTATTATGTCGGTCGTCTTTGTGCGAACCCCAACTCAACCCCTATTTCTTAACCTCCCAGCAAAATATCACTGCGATTTGCTGCCCCCAAGGCAGGTCTGGCGCCGTCAATGTGCGGTGTAATTGCGAATGGTAAAATCGATGCAGTTCCCCACTGCTGCACCAATTTTTGCAAAAATATATCTTGCTGTTCTCTCAAAGAGTCCCAATCAGTGCCGCGATTAATAATTGCAAACCACACTAAACCCCGATCGCGCGTGGGGATTGCTCCAGCCAAAGCAATTACGGTGTCCAAAGTACCAGTTTTGACCACAGCCGATCGCGGCAGGTGTCGGTGTTCCAAAGTTCCTCGATCGCGCCCGGACACCGGAAACAAGTCAGCAACTGTCAGCCCAGTAGTCTGAAGGTTGCGGGCAATCGCCTGCATCATCCCACAAGCCGCCCTCGGAGACATCCGATTTTCCACTCCCAATCCCGAACCGTTAACTAATTGAAGTTCCTCCTCCGGCACCCCCGCAGCCCAAGTCGCTTGCTGCTGCACTATCTTTGCCCCGCCCAAATCGTCTGCCAGCATCTGAGCCATTTCATTGTCGCTGTGGACGTTCATCTGCTTGAGAATTTCCGCTAAAGGGAGCGATCGGCGCTTCAGCAGCAAACGCCCCGAACTGACAAATTTCTCAGCAATGACGCTGCCGGTCACCGTTACTTGCGGCTTTCTAGTTCCCGGAGCCATCTTAGAATACATTGCCAGCACGTCCCGAGGCCAACGGAGGCCATCGAGGGCCTGCCGCAGTATCTCCCCCGCAACCACAGGATCGGACTCGTAATTCATGCGGAAATTGCCTGTCACCACCAAATTTCCCGCCACACGATTTATACCCATTTGATTGAGAGCATTGCCCACGGCGATCGCCTCCTCCCACACAAACAGCGGATCGCCCCCGCCGCTGACCACCAAATCTCCCTGCAATACACCATTGCTAATCGGCCCGGTTGCTCGGAACCGCGTTTCAAACTGATAATCCGCGCCCCAAGTCGTAAGCGACGCCAGAGAAGTCGCAATCTTAGTCAGCGAAGCCCCAGGCATCAGCGTCTTCCCCTGCTGACTTACCAGCGGCACCATTCCCGCTTGCACCCAAATTCCCTGATTCCCGTCAATCAGCTTCTTGTCTTTCAACTCTTTTAAATATTCCCGCACCGTCGCTGCTGCGGGCAAGTCTGCATTTGCCGCATCTATTCCCCCAAAAGCCAAATCTTGGGCCACCACTAACCCGGGTATCCCTCCCCGCCAAGCCAGCACTGAGGCAGCATTAGGCGCGGCACTGCCTACCCCAGCCATGTCCAGCCACAGAGACATGAACCCTGAGCTAAATAAATCCAGCATTTTTTACTCCTAAAGTCAATCGATTTTAGATTTTAGATTTTAGATTGAAGAAAGCGCTCCCGCTGATAAATCCGGAGGCTTGCGCTCGGGATGGGGAGCTTTTTTCTCGCTCCGTCCTGAGTCTGCTTTCGGAATGAATCCGGGGACCCCGGACTAAAGTGCTTCCGGTCATGTAAAGTATTTCATTGATTTTTTCAATTTGCAGTCAAAAATAGTAAAGTAGTGACAAAACAAGCTCTATCAGAGTAGTCGGAAGTCAACGACCCGGGTCTAAAGACACGCTTGGCTTTTGGCCTTTGACTTAAACCACAGTTAACCAGACTTGCGTACCCTGCGTACTAGGTTAACGGCAAGAGTTTAAAGACCTACCAAGGGAGGATCGGCTAGTTCCTGGAATCGGTTCATTTAGGATTAAACAGATTTATTGGGTTAAATCAGTGTCCTAAATCGAGTACCGACGGTAAACTTTCGGGGCAAGCTAACATTACCCCGTAAGGGAGGCTAGAAAAAGCCAAATATTATGCGATCGCCGATTGTAAGGTTTGAGTCGGTAATTGTCAGGAGTGAAAGTACATTACATTCATTACACCCAATCAAACAATCCCCGTGTAATGCTTTCTTACGGTTGAAACCGCCGATGGATCGTTTTCCCAGCAGCTCGCTAGGGGCGCGACACTCGGAACGCACATCCCATGACAATTGTCCGATCGGGCGCGAGCGGATTTTAGTTCTTTATTCAGACGAATGGATTCACGCTCCTGACTTCCTGGTAGAATTTTTAGTGTTTCTCAAACATTGGTCAATGGGATCGACACGCGCAAGAATTGCGATAGACGCTATGGGTGGGGATCACGCCCCCGCCGAAGTTGTAGCTGGAGCGCTTAAGGCACAAGAAGAATTAGGCGTAGAGATTTTGCTCGTGGGCGACCCGCAGCAAATAGAAGACTCGCTCCGGCAACAAGACGCGATCGGCCGCGTCTCTACAGGTCAGCTAGAAATCGTTCCTTCAGAAGGAGCGGTCGAAATGCACGAAGAACCTTTGAGTGCCCTCAAACGCAAGCCCAAAGCTTCGATTAACGTAGCGATGAACTTGGTAAAGCAGCAGCAAGCCGATGCTGTGGTGTCCGCCGGTCACTCCGGCGCGGCAATGGCTGCTGCCCTGCTGAGGTTGGGGCGGCTCGCCGGAATCGATCGCCCTGCGATCGGTGCGGTTTTGCCGACAATGATACCGGGCACCTCTGTACTCATTCTCGATGTCGGCGCTAATGTGGACTGCCGCCCCAAATTTTTGGAGCAGTTCGCTCTTATGGGAACTATTTACAGCCAGTGCGTGCTGGGCGTCGCCGAACCTAAAATCGGCCTGCTCAACATTGGCGAAGAACCTTCTAAAGGCAACGACGCCGCGGTGCGAACTCACCAGTTATTGGTGGACAACCCGAACATTCCTTTTGTGGGCAATGCCGAAGGCCGCGACGTGCTGTCTGGGAAGTTCGACGTGATTGTCTGCGACGGGTTTGTGGGCAACGTGTTGTTGAAGTTTGCCGAAGCAGTGGGCGAAGTCGTGGTGCAAGTGCTTAAGGAAGAATTGGCTGCCGGACTCAAAAATCAAATTAGCGCTCCCCTCCTGCAAGAAAGCCTCAAGGGGTTTAAGCAGCGGGTAGACCACGTTGAACACGGTGGCGGTTTGCTGCTGGGCGTTGCTGGAGTTTGCATTATCAGCCACGGTTCGTCTCAAGCTGCCTCGATTTTTAATGCCATTCGTTTGGCGAAGGAGGCTATTGACAACCAAGTGCTGGAGCGAATTCGATCGTCCAATCACCAAAGCGCTCTGGAACAAGAAGCCGTGAATTAAAGGCAGTAAGTAGAAATTAAAAATTAAAAATGTCAAATTAAAAATGTCAGCTTAAACAAGCGTTTTTGCTTAAAAAAAGTAATTTCAGCAGTTTAAAAAATAATTTTAATTGGTAGTTTTTAATTTTTAATTTCTCGATCGAACAGCGAGTAAATGGAGAGGAATGTTGCAGCAATCAGGGTTCGGAATTGCCGTCACGGGTAGCGGCTCTTGTACACCGCAGGTTTCGCTTGATAATAACGGTTTGAGTCAGATAGTAGAAACGAATGACGAATGGATAGGGGCGCGGACGGGCATTCGCTCCCGCAGGCTGGCAGACGATCGCACTTCTTTGTGCGATTTAGCCTCGGTAGCATCGCTTCAGGCGATCGCCATGGCAGAAATTTCGCCGACAGATATTGATTTGATTATTTTGGCGACCTCAAGTCCTGACGATTTGTTTGGCACTGCCAGTAAAATTCAATATCAGTTGGGCGCCACAAAAGCAGTGGCTTTTGATTTGACAGCAGCTTGTTCTGGCTTTATTTTTGGCTTAGTTACAGCCTCACAGTTCATTCGGACAGGGGTTTATCAAAATGTTTTGCTGATCGGAGCAGATATTTTGTCTCGCTGGGTGAATTGGTCGGATCGGGGTACTTGCATTCTATTTGGAGACGGTGCAGGTGCGGTGGTATTGCAAGCTTCAGAAGTCGATTCCTTTTTGGGATTTGAAATTCGCAGCGACGGCACGCAAAATTCATCTCTCAATTTGGCTTACAAAGCCGAGTCAAAAGAATTAATTGAAGGCGTCAGCGTCGGAATTGGCGGATTTAATCCCATCACAATGAATGGTCAAGAAATCTATCGCTTTGCCGTGAAAAAAGTGCCGGAAGTCATAGAAAAAGCTATGTTTCGGGCAAATGTCACCCAGTCAGAAATTGACTGGCTGCTGTTGCACCAAGCCAATCAGCGGATTCTCGATGCAGTGGCCCAAAGGCTAAAGATTCCCCCGGAAAAAGTAATCAGCAATTTGGCAAATTACGGCAATACCTCAGCGGCTTCAATTCCCCTTGCCTTGGACGAAGCAGTGCGTCAGGGTAAAGTTAAAACGGGCGATACTATTGCTGCGGCTGGTTTCGGCGCAGGTTTGACTTGGGGGGCGGCAATCTTTCAATGGGGAAGGTAAAGCGATTTTCGATTTTCGATTGGCGATTTTCGCTCTTGGGAATCACGGTAATACCATTTTTGATTTTCGATAGAGAATCGCTGATGAACTATGGGTTGAGCTCGCGGACCAGCAATTTTATTCTCTTTGAGAACTGGTATAATGTTTGGCGGCTTTAAACTTTAGCTAATGATTGTCGGGAGTGCGACCGTTGCATAATACAAATCCTTTAACAAGCCATACATAGGGCAAGGGGCGCAGCCTTACTCCCTCGGAACAGGAGTTCTTGACAAGCCCGCCCTGAGATTGAAAATCCTCTATTCTTCGATCGACTTTCCCAGGCTTGAAGGTTTAACATTGTGCTACGGCTATTAATCTGATTAAAGTAGCAAAAAAAATAAACCTGGTAAAAATCGCATTTATAGGTTATAATTGTGAGTCGCCAGTAGATAGTTCGTTAACCGAAAGATAGCGGATACCAGCGAGCGAACGAAAGAAGCGGGAAACAAAGAATTTTTGCAATCACCAATTAGCAACCACCAATTAGCAGATTACCGGAAAAATGACTAAAACAGCATGGGTATTTCCCGGACAAGGTTCCCAGGCGATCGGGATGGGTGCAGACTTGTTAAACTTGCCAACAGCCAAAGCCAAATTTGAACTCGCTAAAGAAATTTTAGGCTGGTCTGTCGCGGAAGTTTGCCAAAAAGAAGAAGCAAAACTATCTCGGACTCTCTACACTCAGCCTTGCTTGTTCGTAGTAGAAAGTATTTTGACCGACTTAGTGCGAGAAAAAAGCGATCGGCCCGCAGTGGTTGCCGGTCACAGTTTAGGAGAATACGTTGCCCTCTACGCAGCAGGCGTCTTTGACTTTGAAACCGGATTGCGCTTAGTCAAACGCCGCGCCGAACTCATGGACTCCGCCTCCGGCGGGCAAATGGTGGCTTTGATCGGGTTCGACAGGCAGGAACTAGAACTGCAAATTCAATACAGCCGAGATGTGGTGCTGGCAAACGACAACAGCGAAGCACAAGTCGTGATTTCTGGAACGCCCGCAGCAGTAGAAGATTTGCTTGCCAAAATCAAAGTCAAACGCGCCGTTAAATTGAATGTTTCTGGGGCGTTTCACTCTCCCCTGATGGCATCAGTGGCGGCAGAGTTTCAACTAGCGTTAAAGTCTGCAAGGTTTTCCGATGCGAAAATGCTGGTGCTCTCGAACGCAGAACCCTCAGCCACTACCAGCGCAGCCACTTTAAAGCAGCGGTTGACTCAGCAGATGACCAAAGGCGTGCGGTGGCGAGAAATTTCTCTGCAATTGCCACAACAAGGAATCGATCGCGTAGTGGAAATTGGCCCGGGCAAAGTTCTCACAGGTTTGATCAAACGGACTTGTCCCGATTTAGCGCTGGTAAATGTTAGCAGTTTTGCAGATTTGCCCGCTTAATCTATTTTTAGTCTGTTATTACGCAGGCTAAAAAATTTAGAGTTAATTGATCCGAAGATTGCCCAAAAACGAATCGCACAACAGGCAAATCTGAATATTGCCTGTTGTGCCACTTGGGGATAGACGATCCAGACATTTAGAAAATATTTATTAAAATTGTAGATATCGATCGACCTGAGCGGGCGCTCGACAACTCCTGATGTAAACTAGGCGTAAAAACCAAGCTTACCGAGTGTTTTATATGAAAAAAGTCCTTTACTGGTTGATGGGCGACAAGGCAGGCAGAACCATAGTAGGTGCCTGGAACTGGATGTGGGGACTGCCCGTAGAATCCGGCGGCCCGGTGGCGGTGGCGGTAGCCGAAGAGTCGCTGCGATCGATGCAAGAATCAGTGCAAAAGCTAGCAGCAGCAGTCTCCACCCAAGTTGCAGCCTACCAGCGCGCCAAAACGAAATATGAAGAAAAAGTTAGGGAAATGCAAACCGTAGAGCGCCAAGCCATCACAGCCAAGCGCAACGGCAACGATGAAGCAGCCCGCTTCGCAATGTCCAAACTAATTCAGACAGAACAAATTCTGCCGCAGTTAGAATCCCAAGTAAAACAAGCCGAACAGTACGTCAACGCTTCCAAAGACAAGCTAAATCGAGAACGGATGAAGCTGGAAGCCTACAAAACTGATATGCAAAATATGAAAGATATGGCCGAGATTAACGAAGCCCTCCGAGCCATATCCAAAGTCAACAACGACCTCAGTATCGATTCAGCTCAATCGCAGTTTGAGCAAGCCAGAAACGCCGTCCAAAACCACCACCTCGAACAGCAAGCTTTAGCAGAAATATCTGAAAACCCGCAAGAAAGACTTCAGGCAGAATTAGAAAATATGACCTTAGACGAGGAAGTTAATCGCAGGCTGGAAATGTTAGACGACTCCAACAACGAAGAACTTCCCAGCTAAGGAAAATTTTATGGCTAAGAGCGGGCCTCCCCCCATAGTTTTTATTCTGTTATTTCTCTTGCTCGCCGGTGGCGGTTGGTTCTTTTTTCTCAACAAACCAGCGTCCCAGGATGCTAATAATACACCCGCTCCCACACCCGCAGGCGGTGCTTCGCCCCTGCCGAACGCCCCAGCAAGCCGCCCAGCACCGCCTGTAGCTGCTCCTTCCTTTGCCCTTCCCGCTTCCGTGCCTGCGGGTACAGCCGTGAGAATAGACGGTTCCACCAGCATGGTGACAATCAATCAGAACCTCAAAAACGGCTTTCAAGGCAAGTTTTCCGGCACGAGAGTCGATACAAAAGCGAACGGTTCTGAAAAAGGAATTCAGGATTTGGCGGCGGGAACAGTCGATATTGCAGCGATATCGCGACCTTTGACGGCTCAAGAACAAGGTCAGGGTTTGGCAGCGGTGCCCGTTGCCCTAGATACGATCGCCCTCGTAGTCGGGATTAACAACCCGTTTAAAGGAGGTTTAACTTCCGCTCAAGTTCAAGATATCTTCCAGGGAAATGCTCAAGACTGGTCCAACGTCGGCGGCCCTGCAGGCCCGATTAAAGTGATAAATCGACCCGAAGTTAGCGGCACTCACCAAACGTTTAAAGAACAAGTGCTCTCTGGCGCTAATTTTGGCACGGGGCCGAATATCACTAAGCTCGATCGAGATGCGACAACTCCCCTGCTGCAAGCTTTAGGCAACAACGGCATTGGCTATGCGACTTTCGCTCAAGTAGTCAATCAGAAAACGGTGCGCGTTGTTTCCGTCAACGGTGCGACGCCGGATGCTGGTAACTATCCTTACAAGCGGCACTTGTACTACGCCTACAAAAACCCTCCTAGCCAAACAGTTAAGGATTTCTTGGGTTACGCAACTTCCCCTGAAGGACAAAAAGCAATGCTTGCCGAAAATTGAGCCTTGGCAAAGAATTCGCCAGACTGAAGTATAGCGCTACACAAGCTTGCGTCCGCGAAGGCGGACTTCTTCTTTAACCCACGTAGGTGGGTTTTGTTTGTGTAGGCGCGGTTTCCAACTGCCGGCAACCTTTTTTCCTTAAGTTGACACCAATGGTGCGGCACAAGCACCCTACAAAACTCAAAATACTATTCATTTGTCATTGCTGAACTGATAGGCTAATATTCAATGTAATTTAAAATCTCAGGTTTTCTGTGAGCAAAAGTCGCGAACCAGTCGAAAGTTTACTTCTCTACTATTTATTCAAGTGGTCAATTGTCAGCCCGATGCTGC
The DNA here is from genome assembly GCF_036702785.1 of Microcoleus sp. AR_TQ3_B6. Lineage (NCBI taxonomy): Bacteria > Bacillati > Cyanobacteriota > Cyanophyceae > Oscillatoriales > Microcoleaceae > Microcoleus > Microcoleus sp. AR_TQ3_B6. The sequence goes on from NZ_JAUBVJ010000063.1 coordinate 13,312, forward strand.
ACCTGTACTTTCGGGGTCGCATCTACGGTGCAGAAAATGTTCCGACAGAAGGGCCGCTGGTGGTAGTCAGCAATCACGCCAGCGATTTTGACCCGCCGATTTTGTCTAATTGCATGAGGCGGCCGGTCGCATTTATGGCGAAGGAAGAGTTATTTAAAGTTCCTATTTTGAAGCAGGCAATTACGCTGTACGGCGCTTATCCTGTCAAACGGGAAAGTAGCGATCGCAGTGCAATTCGCTCGGCTATCAACTCTTTGGAAAATGGATGGGCGACGGGTGTATTTTTGCAGGGAACTCGCACGCCAGACGGCAGAATTACTGAACCGAAATTAGGTGCTGCGCTGATAGCTGCTAAGGCTAAAGCGCCGCTGTTACCTGTTAGTTTGTGGGGAACTCACGCCATTTCGTCCAAAGGTTCGGCAGTGCCGCGTCCGGTGCCGCTGACGGTGCGAATTGGCAAGCTAATTGAAGCGCCCGGTTCATCGGATCGCAAGGAGTTGGAAGCGCTGACTCAAAGATGTGCAACCGAGATTAATGCCATGCACGATTTGGGTCGCTGATTTTATAACTTTTGTTGCTGTTTTTCAGGTTATATCTACAGATAGATGAATGCTGAAGATAAACATCGAAAAATATCAATATAAGTGATTGAAAACAAGCGCAATAATTAGGCTTGAATTTGAATTTAATTGGACAGGAGATAAGAAGAAAGATATGGTAACAAGCAATCAAACCCGCGCCTTGGGATTGTTTTCTAACCGCGAAGATGCCGAGCAAGCTCTGACAGAATTGAAATCTTCCGGGTTTCCAATGGATAAAGTTTCGGTTGTTGCTAGGGATGCAGGCGAGGCTGTAGGCGAGACTGAAACCATCGCTCAGGTGGGCGATAAAAATCTAGACACAGGAGCAGGAGTGGTAGCAGACACTCTGACAAATAGTGCTTTAGCCACCGTGCTAGTGGGTCTGGGAAGTTTAGCTATTCCCGGAATCGGGCCGATAATTGCAGCGGGGACTTTGGGTGCCTCACTGGTGGCTGGTGTAGCAAGCACTGGCGTCGCGGCTGCGGCTTTCGGTGGAGTGGTGAAGGCCTTGACTGACTTGGGAATTCCCGAAGAAACAGCTAGAACTTACACGGATCGCCTGCAGGCGGGCGATTATTTGGTGGTAGTAGATGGCACTGAGGATGATATTAGTCGGGCTCAAGGGATTTTCAGCAGTCGGGGCATTCAAAATTGGGGCGTTTTTTAAACAGCTATTGTCCACCAGCTCTATCTGTAGGGCCGGCGACACCCCACCATTGCTGATAACAACCAGCTCAAATTTAGTAGCCGACTTTTTGTGTGTGAAAATTAGCGCCTCGCTCCCCCCTACTTAAAAAAGGGGGGAACAGGAAACAATCTTTCGTCCCCCGTCGGGGGGACGCGAGGGGGATTGAGATTCGGCTACAACCCCGATCTAGAGGTGGTTTTAGTCTTAAGTTGACAGCAATTCATTGCCCGCGGGTTCCCTACAGGTAAATTATTGATTTTTATCGCTGATCTTTTGATGCTGAGGCAGTGACAAAAGCAACAGCTAAGGGCGAAATTTTTTCTGTAACTGCTGCGATAACTTGGCGATCGAAGTCAGTCCAAACTCTGGGGCGATCGAAAATACAAGGCTGCAAAACCCCCCACAATAAGCCGTCAGAACAAAGGTGAGCGTGAATCAAAGCTCTATGTCCGAACACTTTTGCCTCAAAATCTTTGTTGACAACTTCAGGATTCGCTGTTTCAACATCCTCAACAAAAATTGACGGTTTAGTTCGTAAAGCTGCGGCAAACAAAGGGTCTTCTTCCCCTAAAGATTCCGGTTCTTTTTTCCATTCCGCGCCGCTAACATCTGGATAGTTTGAGTTGCGACGCCAGCAGTAAGGTACTCGGCCCCTTTGGGTTTCAGGATTGCGCAGGTACAGAAAGACGCGATCGCAATTTAACACCTCGCCTAAAGCGGGCAACAAAGCAGAAAAAACAGCATCCGCAGTCTTGCTGCCACTCAAAATTTGCTCCAGAACTTGCGGCAGAATTTGGTCGGTCATTAACTTTAGCTTTTGAAGTTCATCTACTAATTTTAAACTACTCGTTCTCTTCTATTCTCTTCTATTACGCATTTTTCATCAGCGTCTTCGCGGTTCGTTAAATCGCTAGATGAGACAAGTTTTAAAACCTGAGGTAATGGAAAAAACATTAAAACTTGCTTAATTCTTCCCTTGATTTATTGAATTCTGGCTTGGGTGAAGTTAGCACCTGTATAACCGGTTGTCAGCCAAAGAATAGCCCTAGCACCGTCGCGCAGAGCTTTTTCCATCGGTTCGGGGGTTCGCCCAGACGGAACTGCCACAGGCTTAAAACTAATGCCTCGACTGCCGAGCACGATTTCGCCGATAATCTGAGCTCGCCGCATATGATCGTCAGAAGTGATCAGATACACGCTCTCAATCCCTTGAGCTTTCAATTCATCTACCAGCGTAGTAAAATTTGTTACCGTATCCACCGCTCTGTAGTCTAAGTGGACGCGATCGGACTCAATCCCCGCTTCTGAAAAAACCCATTCGGCGAACTCTGGATTGCTGCCTGACGACACCCAAATCGGCAATTCAGGATGAGTCCGAGCAAATTTGGCGGCAAACACCTCTCGCTCAATAGCCCCACCTAGAACTAACAAAGCTTGGGGTCTCTGAAATTCGCTCTTAAGGTGCTGATAGCCAAACCAACACGCCATCAAAAGCCCTACTAGGAACCAAAAACTGCGTGAAGTCTTCAAGCGCTTGTAACGCCGCTTGTTTAAATTGATTCTTAACCACATCTAAACCTATAAAAATTTTATGTAACTCACAAAGGAACCATAACAAAAAATACCGCACGTACAGCCCACTAACAGGAATTAAAATTTAAAATTTAAAAAAGGATCGGGGGATCAGAGATTTTAGATTTTAGATTTTAGATTTTAGATTGACTCTACGCTTGTGGTGGGGCTTAAACAGGTGATTTGAGATTTTCGATTTCAGATTTTATAGCAACCGCCAAGGCAGTTGCTCTACTTGTCTGGGAGCCAATTCCTTAGGGGATATGCAAAACAGAGGGGAAAAACTTAGGCTTTCCCCTCCTGCTGTTAATTTTTCTGGATTTTTGACGGGACTGGCCGGGTTCGAACCGGCGACCTAGCGCTTCAGATTTGTGTGAGTTTCCCCACTCTCTGGACTATACCTTCACCATAGGCTTGCAGCCTTTAGGTGGTGGCCGTCTAGTCTCTAAACCTTCCTGATTTCCATAAAGGCGATGGTTTAATCGCCATTAACTCAGGCTTGGCTTGGTATTGCCTTAGAGTCATAGGAACCCACGAGCTCTTTAGGTTTCACCGAGTTTGACCACATTCACTCCCGGAGTTTCCTCGCAGGGTGCCCGATTCTTCAGGAGGCGCTTGCTCTATCCATCTGAGCCACAGCCCCAGTTGCTAAACCGTTTTGATTATAGCAGTTAATGTCGATTTTGATTTTTTTATTTGGGATGATTACCGATCGCAACCTGCAAGTTTCTGGGCGATGCGGGCAAAGTTTTCTGCTGCGGTGAGTTTACCGGCCCCGTAACAGGCGCGCTGTCTCCATGCGGTGATGGGGAGATGTCCGGGGGGAGCATTTTCGCTGAAGGAGAGTTCGCTGTAATATTTCCAATTTTCCTTGACTCGCCAGCCGACTCGATCGCAAAATTCTGTATAATTTCCCCCGGTACTTTGCCAAATCTGCTGCTGCACGCTCAACCCGAACCGCCCGCTGCTGTATTGTTGCCAAAGTTGGTCGATCGTGCGAAGGTCTGTAGGAGGAAAACTGTCAATATCGGCCCAACTCAGCCAGCCTTCGTCTTCCCTGACAGCGATTTGCAGCAAGATTTCCCAAGTGTGTTCATCAGCTTTGCGCCATTTTCCGGTTTCTAATAGCTTTGTCAGTTGTCGGTAGTCCATCCCCACTTCAGAGATAGCCGGAGTTTTGTCAGGTATAGCGCCGATTTTATCTTCCAGCCGCACTAGAGTGCTGACAATCAATTCGGGGTTTAGTTGTTCGAGGCGGTACAAAACCCATTCTAACTGAGATTGAAGGTACGTGCGGGCGATCGCACCTTGCTGCAATTCCCCCTGCAACTCATCTAATTTCGCTGACCAATTTTGTTGATTGCGGGCCAATTCCCACATTTGTTTTGCCCACTGCAATCTAACTTGTTCTTTTTTTAAATAAGTTTTGGAAGGCTTAGCACGGTGGGGGTAGGGAGTCAAATCCCAGCCGCAAATCGAGCAAAACTCTGCTTTTTCTTCTATGTATTGAGCACTGCACACTGGACAGTTAGACATATTGCCATAAATTCGGTTGCGAAATGACATCGGGTAAATTAACTATAATTCGATTAGGTACGCACGGAACACCCTACAATTACAGTTTATCTGTACTAATGTGCGCCTGGAGCGCCCGAAAGTGAGAGTTAATTATAGCGATCTAACAAGGCAAGCGAATAGTAAACAAACTGCCTTGGCCCAACTCTGATTTTACCTCGATCGTGCCGCGGTGAGCTTCGACTATTTGGCGGCAGAGGTGTAGTCCCAAACCTGTACCCGATCGCAAGTGAGTTCCCGGACCAAACCTTTCAAATAACTTCGTTTGTGCTGCGGGCGAAATGCCGGCACCGGTGTCTTTAATTTCTATGATTACCCATGCCAGGGGTTGGTTTTTGAAGCTAGTATAAGCAGGTGAATTAGCAGCTTTTAAGCTGACATCTATTGAGCCGCTGTCGGTAAATTTAATTGCATTTCCGATTAAATTTGTCAGCAAGCGGTGCAGTTCCAGACGATCGCCCGGATACTTCGCAATCGGAGCACTTTCTGCACTTTCTGTCAAGTCTAAATTTACCGACAAACCTTTAGCATCGGCTAGGGGAGATAGTTCTTCAGCTACTTCTGTAATAAGCTGGCGCAAGTCCACGGGAGCGAAACTTAGGGATTTGCGGCCTGCTTCGTAGCGGTAGACTTCCAGCAACATATTTACCATCGCGATCAGGTTTTTGTTGCTGCGAACCATTGTCCCGAAGGCGTCGCGCATCTGAGGCGAAATTTCTCCCAAAGCTCCCTGCTGCATTAAAGTTAGCATTCTATCGGCTGCTACCAGGGGCGTCCGCAAGTCGTGAGCGAGGCGGGAGACAAAATCTTCGCGCTGGAGGGCGATCGAATTGCGCTCGTCTACGCTGTGTTTTAGCCGCAGGAGCGATCGTACCCTCGCCAGCAGTTCGTCCATTTCTACTGGTTTGCGAATGAAATCGTCTGCTCCCATGTCCAATCCCTGGACTACGCTGGCACTGTCGTGAGCCGTGATCAGCAAAATCGGGATAAAGGGCAATTCCTTATTTTGTCGCATTCGCTTGGTGACTTCGTAACCGTCCATTCCCGGCATCATCACGTCTAGCAGTACCAAATCCGGGGCTGACTTGTCAATTTGGCTCAAGGCAGAAAAGCCATTCTCTGCCGTGCTAATTTCGTAACCTTCTTCTTCCAGGATTGTCTGCACCAACAAAACATTATCTGGTGCGTCATCTACTACCAGAATCCGATCGGCTTTTGTGGCATTGGGAACAGATAAATAATTCATCTAATTGTTAGCCTGGAAATAAATATTAACTTTAATATGGCATCCGATTTATGTTTTCACATTTTTCCACTTGTTTACTCTGTCATAAGGAATATATCAAAACTTTATCCAATCTTCTTTCTTTTCAACACTCGGCTGTGATATAATATTCTACTTTCTGGTCATAGTATGCACGCCGTCCCAATCCTCGGGCGGGGGTATTTCCAAATAGCTGAGGGAGCGCTCGATGTGCACTTCCACAGCTCGATCGCTCGGTCGCATCGCTAAAGCCGCTTCAAAACAACTAATAGCTTTGTGAAAATTTCTAGCAATATAAGCATCCCGACCGTTGCTGTAAAGTTCCAAAAACCGAAGGGTTTCCCCGTCGATGGGTTCAGAACTATTTTGCAGCAACTCGTAAATGCCGACCGGCTGATTTTTGCCCTTAACCCGCACCTTGTCCAACTCTCGCACCCAAATCCCTTCGCGGCACAAACTGTAGGTGAATTCGCTCAAGATTATATCGCAGCCGTACTCCTTTGTAAGCTGTTCCAAGCGCGAGCTCAAATTCACCGCATCCCCGATTACCGTGTAATCCATCCGCTTTTGGGAACCAATATTTCCCGAAACCACCTCTCCGGAACTAATCCCAATTCCGAAGCGAAACGGATCTGCGCCGGGGCGAGAATCATTAAACTCTTTCAAACGCCGGCGCATATCTAAAGCCGACTGCACCGCCATCCAACCGTGACTTTCCGGGGGATTCAGCGGCAGGGGCGCGCCGAACACCGCCATTAAAGCATCGCCGATAAACTTGTCTAAAGTGCCTTCGTAGTGGAAAACGGCCTCCACCATCGTCTCAAAATAGTCGTTCAGCAGGGATACCACATCGGAGGCTCCCAGATTTTCGGTCAGCGAGGTGTAGCCGCGAATGTCGGAAAATAAAATAGTCACTTCTTTGCGTTCGCCCACCATCAGGGCGCCTTCGCCCAAGGCCATCACTTTATCTACGACTCCAGGAGTCAGGTAGCGGTACATCGTATTTTTCATCCGCTTTTCGTGGCTGATGTCTTCGAGTACCACTAAACCGCCGCGCACGCCGCCTTCTGGATTGATCAGCGGGTTGACAGTCAAATTCAAACTGCGTTCAATGAGTTTAATTCGAGAGGCGGGGATGGGCAGCGGACAATAAGGGTGATACAGGGCTGCTTTGGACAGCGAAAATAGAGATTGGGCGTTAGCTAATTCTGCCAGCGCTACTTCCTCAGTCCACGCGCTGTTTTCGCCCCAAGCGTAATATAAATTCGGGTCAGTGCGATCGGGCACGGCCAAAATGTAAGTTTCTTCTTCTGTTGCTTCTGCTGCTTCTTCTTCTGTTTTTGCTGCTGTTTCTGCTGAACAACTGGTTTTTTCCACCAACAGTCCCAAAGTTAAACTTTGTTCGGGTACGTAATGTCTGGCGGCATTGTGGAGACTGTCTTCGAGTCGAAATTGCAAATTTTCGATCGGCACAACTTCCCAAACATAGCGGTCAATCAGTTTTTCTTCCCAAATTTGGGGATTGTGTTTGCTTTTAGCTTGATTTACCGGACAGCCTAACAATTCCAGCGCTGCTTCGTTAATTGTGACAACTCGTCCCTGTAAATCTGTGGAAATTACTGCATCTGAAAGACTTTGCAGCATATCTTTTTGATACTGCTTTTCCACCATCACGTTCTGAAACAGTTGAGAGTTTTGCAGCGCCATCCCTGCTTGGGAATTAAACGCTCGCAAAAACTCTTCGTCGGAAGTGGTGAAAGTACCTTGGTTCTTATTAATTAGCTGAGTCACCCCGATCAGCTCACCTTTAGCGTTATGCACCGGCAGACACAAGACAGTCCGAGTGCGGTATCCCGTTTGCTGGTCCGTAGAGGGGTCAAAGCGGGGATCGTCGTAAGCATCTGTAATGTTTAGAGGTTGACCGGTCGAAGCCACGTAGCCAGCAATTCCCTTATTAGCAGGAATCCGGATTTCGACGATCGTTTTGCCGTCGGCTTTGGCGACTTTTGTCCACAGTTCGTTGGTTTCCCGATTTAACAAAAATAGCGTGCTGCGATCGGCCTGCATCAAGTCGCGAGCTTGATCCATGACAGCGCGCAAAGTTGTTTCCAAGTCAAGACTTTGACCCAAAGTCGTGGTGGCTCTCAGGAGTGCGGCAACCCCTCGCTGGTTGCGAGCGACGACGTAGAAAGACTGACAGCTTTCGAGAATAATTCCGATCGAATCTGCAAAAGCCTGGAACTGCTGTTCGTCTTCCTCGGTAAAGGGGGCATCGCCAGCTTTATTTAACAGTCTGACCACCGCTACGGGTTCTTCTTTCTTGCTGCTAAAAATCGGCATACAGAGTATGCTCTCGATCTGATAGCCCGGTGGTTGGTCTATTTCGGCATTAAAATGCTCGTGCGATCGAGCCGACGCGACATTTATCGATTTTCCGTTTGTTGCTACGTAGCCTAAAATGCCTACATCCATCGGCAAACGTACTTCTACATCTTCGCCGGTCTGTGGATCGACTGTTTTGTGCCACAGTTGATTTTTGTTGGAGTCAACCAAAAAAATTGTTGTCCGGTCTGCTTGCAGAATTTGACCTATTTTGACAGTGAAGGCATCTAACAGTTGCTCTAAGAGAGTTTCGAGTGCTTCATTGTTAATCAGGTCCATCGCCCGGATAAATTGCTGAAATTCAGCCGTGATAAAGTCGAGCAGGCACACTAATTCAGGAACTGGCAGGCTCTTAACACGGGAGGTCAATGCCCCCATAAAATTGACTTGAGTCAGTGTAGCCAGAACGCTACCAGTATTGGAGAATGTCATGATTAACTGCTTTCTCAGAGGGGTAGACTGACCCGCAGGTCGATCGGCGCTTGATTCTGCGGTCGTACAAACGATTTAAGTTGTTTGGAAACGCGCCGACACTCGCTTGTCGCTTTCATAAATAGTGAGTTCAAAAGTGGTGAACGCAACTTCTGTTTGCTTGTTATATATGCTCGATTGAGGCATCGTTTTTTGACAACCTGCTTCGTAAAACTTACTCAAACTTAGCTAAAGCTAATTGACGTTCACTGGCAACGCTGTTGGGTCTAACGTAGTGGAGGGAGTCGGCTATCCCAAGGTTAGTAGGCTATCCCCCTAGCTGCCGATGGTTCCCCATTCAAAATATTGATACTGGCATTTAAATTCCGATCAATAGACACACCACCAGACTGACAATTATATGTTATAATACTTAGTTGCCGATCTTGTTTTTGACCGCAGTTCGAGCAAGTCAAAGAACTAGGAAACCCTCGATCGACTAGCACTCTTGTTGCCATATACATAAGGCAATTATACGTCAGTTGACGCTTAAATTCGTAAAAACCCAGGTCTGATATCGCTCGCGCCAGCTTATGATTTGCCATCATCCCTTTCACGTTCAAGTCTTCAATCTTAATCAGCTTAAAACTTTTGGCTAAATAAGTTGTTAACTTGTTCAAAAAGTCCTTACGAACGCAAGATATTCCGGCGTGAACGCGGCTGATGCGGGCGTAGGTTTTGCAGTGATTGTTGGAGCCCCTCGCTTGTCTTGATGCTTGGCGTTGCAATGTTGCCAGCTTAGTTTTCCCTTGTTTTAGCGGCTTGGGCGCCTCAAAAACTTGATTGTTTGACCCTTCGGCTTCGCTCAAGGTGGCGAAGGATTTTATTCCCCGATCGACACCTAGGATTTTTTTAGGCTGTTGGACTGGTAAACGTTCCGCATCAACACAGAACGAAACAAACCAACCACTACCTTCGTTTGAAATGGTAAAAGTCTGGGAAACCCAGCCACAGTCAAAGGGTTCGTGAAGTCTAAACGTCCCAAGTTTAGGAATCTTAATTGTATAGCCCGCATCAAGTACAACCTTTCCCTTTGACGAATCTACCGTAAACGATTGACCCCAGCGGCGACTAGCAAAATTGGGATGACCTGATTGCCCCAAACGATACTTACTAAACGCATCTTTTAAGTCAATCAAGGCATTTTGATACACCCTGCTCGACAATTGATTCATCCCAGCAAATCCGGGTTGTTTCTTGATGCGATCGCTCAAAAGTTTATTGATTTCATTAATCACTTTTGAGTCGGAAAACTTACCCTCGCCGTACATCTGAGTCCGAAGGCTCAGATCCATGTTAAACGCCACCCGTCTAAATCCCGCGTGTTTTACCATTAAGGTCGCTTCGTTTTTATTCAATTTGAGCGCTCGCTTGAGGGCAAACATAGTAGGATACTCCAATTAATTCAGGTGCAAGGGTGAGAGTTTTCACATAAAGTTGTTACAACGGATAGGTTTAGATAAGTTTAGCAAAGTATTTGGCTGTGCGGCTCTGGATCGAGACTGATGATACTTGGTCGATGCAAGCTGAACTTGAGTCCGCAAAACTGAAGGCCTGAAAATTAGGTGACAGGCTTTAGTTCGATCGAGAGTGCAATGTGCATTTGAGGCTGTGTGGTCGGCAAGAGCGGGGTGTGACTGTTTTAGCGCACTCGGCGACCGTATCCGGTCAGGTAAAGGGCGCTATGAAAGCAGCGCGATCGGCATTCCGACAGAACTACTCATAGTTTAATGGTAAACGCAACAGCAGGATAGCGACGGCAATTTATGCAGCAAAAAAGTTCGATCTGTCTTTGAGGACATCCCGACAACGCTACCAACTGACGATCGAAGGACGATCGAACCCAGAAGCTAAGGTGGCGGTAATGTTTAAAGGTGCTACCGATCCGGACATTTAGGCCGCTGTGGGTACAGACTGGGCAAATACCACTGATTGATAGTAGCGCTGCAGCTGTGCAGCGGCGGCGGCCCAACCCCAGCGTTCGGCTTCTCGGCGAGCGTTTTGGCGCAGGGTTTCCCGTTCTTCAGGATTGGCAAGCAGACGCTGGGTGGCCGCGAGACATCCTCCTTCGTCGGCGGGGTCAAATAAATATCCGTTAACGCCGTCGGTGACGATATCGGGAATTCCGCCGCTGCGGGCCGCCACTACGGGCGTCCCTGCAGCCATGGCTTCGAGGAGCACTAAGCCTAGGGTTTCGGTGCGGGAGGGAAAAATGAAGGCGTCGGCCGATGCGTAAGCTGTTGCGAGTTCTTGCCCCTTGAGGTAGCCGACAAAATTAGTGGGGGTGCCGGCAAAATATTGTTCGAGGGTTTGCCGGTGCGGGCCGTCTCCCACTAGGGCGAGGCGGGCGTCGGGAATCGCTGCGAGGACTGGTTTGATGCGTTCGATTTCTTTTTCTGCACCGAGGCGGCCGACGTACAGCAGCAGGGGACTGTCTGGGTTATTTTCAGAAAGGCGCGATCGCATTTCTCGACTTGCCAATTGGGGGACAAACATTTCAGTATCTACGCCCCGCTGCCACAAATCTACCCGATCGATCCCGTGGCTTCTAAGTTCCTCCACCATTGCTGTAGAAGTACACAAATTCAGTTCTGCTTGGTTGTGGGCACCTTTGAGCAATTCCCACAATAAAGGTTCGAGGACTCCAAAACCGTAATGGTGCAAATATTTCGGCAAATGCGTGTGGTAAGAAGCCAAAATCGGAATGTTCAACTTTTTGCCGTAATATATACCGCCCAATCCCAAAATAGCGGGATTAACAACGTGAATAATATCCGGTTTAAACTGCTGTAATTGGCGACCGACAGCCGGAGAAGGAAGTGCCATTTTCAGTTCCGGGTACATCGGCAAAGGCAAACCCTCCACACCGTAAACTCTAGCGCCTTTGTATTCTTTAATCCCATAATCTGGAGAAAATATCAGAACTTGTTCGCCCGATCGCTGCAAGTGATCTATAGTGTGAATCAGTCTGGTAACAATGCCGTCTATTTTCGGCAGAAATGTTTCAGTGAAAAGAGCAATTTTCATCTGTCTTCCCCCTTGGAGACCCCCACTGAACCTGTACTCAGGTCAATGGTGGGAGGAAAAGGGGGGCAAGGTTTATGCTGCATACGAATAACCATCCTTTCTGTGAATAATTGAACAATATTTGTGGCTAACCCCTGACACCAATTCTGATGCGGAAATATTAAATGAACCACTCGTTCTAACGGCAACACGCCCAACATATTTACCAACTTTCTTGCCATTCGTAACGATTGCTTTGACAATATCTCCAGTTTGAAAACCTTTAACAAACTTAAGTCGGGAAAGCGACATGGAAATCCCAACTTATCGGTACGACACATTTGGCGCGTCCCATGCCCAGTAGCTTTAATTAACAACGGCTTGTTTGTTAAAATTTTCAGCGATTCAACGTTCCCAACACAAGCTGCATCTAACCAGTGAGTTTTAGCTAGACTTAATCGAGTGCGATTGAACTTTGTTAATCCGCCACTGCCAGTAGAAACAGGCAAACCAGTCATGCTAAGCCGATTAAATAATGCCCAACGAGTTGAATTGACTGCTGTCGCGTCTTTTAAAGAACGCTTTGCTTGAGACAAAACCCGTTTTAAAACCTCTGGCTTTTTAGACAGGAATTGCTCAATATTTTGAGTGCCTTTCTTGATATTGCACTTTTCACAAGCAAGGCAAAGATTAGAAATGCGATTAGAACCACCCTTAGCTTTAGGATGAATATGTTCGACTTGTAATGGTGTATTTGTCACACCACAGTAAGCACACTTTCTCTCCCACTTGTTGAGCAAATATTCCCGAACCTCGTAGCCACACAAAACGCCTTGTTGGTACTCAATTCCCGAAATTTCCGGGTTTTCTAATTGTTGTAAGTCAAACCGCACAAGTTCTTGAACAATAGAAACAATGGGGGCAACTTTCATCAATTTAGTCACCCATGTTAGAGTTGTTTCAACGCGATGTTGCAAACTTGGGGCTAGCCAACCTTTAAGGCGAGTTCTATTTAGGAATCTAGCTGGACGATAGCGAGTATGGCGATTTCTCCGGACTCTACGCAATGAACGACGAGATTCAAGGCTGGCTTTAATAGCTTGACCTCGGTGAGTTAGTTCGGCACCAAAGATTACTTTTTCTCCTTGCACTAATGCGAACCCAGTGGTTTGAGAGCCAGGGTCTATTTTGAGAGTGATTGGCTTTTGGGTTGCTGTTACCTCTACCTTGAGAATTAGTGTGAATGGATACCTTTTAAAAACAGCAGCTTTGCCATTAGTTAGCAATTTACGAGCCATTCCTGGGTGGATTGGATTGAGCGGTTGTTTTTGGGTATCAAGTACAAAAACAAAGTTAGACATTTTAAGTCCTCCCTTTCGGGGTAATGTTAGCTTCGTCAATGTTTAAGGTCGGTAACTATCTTAAAAGCACTGGCTTAACCCTTACACCTGTTTAACTTTTAAGTTCTAGGGCAGAGAACTAGCAACGCATTCTCTGGTAGGTACTTTAACGCTTACCTTAAACGTAGTGATTTAACACGCTTGACTGGTCAACTCGGCAATTTCTGTGCCCCCACTATATCGGTACTCCGATTAGTGGTGGGTAGTTGACAGTAAGTTACTTAGGGAGCCGATAATCCTAGCCTCTGGAAGATGTCGGGGTCGATGACAGGATACACTGTCTCACAAGGAGTCAGTAATTGCGTGCTATCGCCTCCGTTATATTGACGCTGTTGCTGTACGAATTGGGAAATATCCTCAATTTTAACAATCCATTCTCGCGCGTAACTAGCTAAAACACTGCCGCGCAAACCGAGTTGAATTGCCCGCCGATCCATTTTCGATCCATTTGGGTGACGGTCCGGATCCCATTGCAGCCGTACCGCCGAGTTTTTAACAGCTTGTTGCCATTCTTTTTCGCTTCCATACACTGCTGGAACGAAATTAGAATGAACAGCAGATGCTAAAATTTCGTCCCACGCCGAGCGCTTTAGCCAAATAGCAAGAATTACTTCTTGACCCGATGAAGTACCCCATGCCGAGCGATACATCATCCATAGAAAGTTTGGCTTAATCCAACTCATGCGATTCAGGCTGAATTCCCCGCCGAAATAACCATTTTCCGCTGCAAAATGACCGATCGCCGGACGGTAGGCTTGGTACACTACGACCGTATGTTCATCAAATTGTGCCAGAATGTGACGACCTGTTTTCGGCCATTTACTTGCCTGGTGTAAGTAGGGTTCTGTTAGCAGCTTCACCACAACTAATTACTCTCGTGATGTTTCTCGGGGCAACATACAAACTCCGTGAATTGCGATCGATACAATTATCCCACCTCAAAGCAATCCCACACCTTCGGCCAAGCAATTAATTCTGTGAATTTCCTGTGCTGTTCTGGCAATTGATATTTCTGTTCCAGTGGCAGATGGGGCTTCGCTAACGGGCGCGGTAATTTTGATTGCTCGCCGTTAGTGCAGCCCATTCCGATATTAAATAATAAGCAGAAACTGCATGGGTTAAAAATCCGGACTTAACAACCAAAAGCAACAGAATAATCCTGCGACTTTTCACGGCATTTATTGCCAAAAAGCCAGCATTAAAAACCTTATGGAATTTTTTAATTAACCGCAGAGGACACAGAGGACACAGAGCAAAAGATAAAAAAGATAGAGCGTCTTAATATACAGCGAAATCCATTCAGAACTTGCGAACCCTTCTCCTCACTTCCCTTCTTTTCTCTTACTTCGCGCCCTTCGCGCCTTCGCGGTTCGTTAAAAAGCTCTTTCCCCCCAGGTAGAGGGCAGAACTTACTTCCAAGAAACCTTCGGCAAAATCTGATTTTTATCGACGCGGTGCTGATATTTTGTGGCAAAATTCAGCAGAGAATCAAGCAGGGAATCTGAGAGGTAGTGCGGTTGCAAGCCGAGCTCTAGCAAGTTGGTGTTTTTGGCATTGAAATAATGTTCTTCTTTCTCGACTCTGGGATTGTCGAGGTGGTTGATTTCTACTTTTAATCCCATTGCCGTGCCTGCTTTTTGCACCAATGAGGCTAAGTCGCCGACGCTGAATTGTTCGGTGAATTGGTTGAAGACGCGGAATTGTCCGGCTTCGGCGGGGTTGGCAATCGCCAATTCCACGCACCGCACGGTATCCCGAATGTCTAAGAAGCTCCGGGTTTGTCCGCCCGTGCCGTAAACTGTCAGAGGATGACCGATCGCAGCTTGGATGCAAAATCTGTTCAAGGCTGTACCGAATACTCCGTCGTAGTCCAAACGGTTGATCAACAGTTCGTCCATGCCGGTTTCATCTGTGAGCACGCCGTAGACTACGCCCTGATTTAAGTCGGTGGCTCTTAAACCCCAGATTTTGCAAGCAAAATGGATGTTGTGGGAGTCGTGGACTTTTGACAGGTGGTAGAAACTGCCTGGTTGTTTGGGATAGGGTAGTGTATCCTTGCGGCCGTTGTGTTCGATCGTGATGTAGCCTTCTTCAATGTCAATATTCGGGGTGCCGTATTCGCCCATTGTCCCCAATTTCACTAGGTGACACTCGGGGAAGTCTTCGCGGATGGCGTACAGCAGGTTCAGTGTCCCGACGACGTTATTGACTTGGGTGAGGACTGCGTGTTCGCGATCGATCATTGAGAAGGGGGCAGAACGCTGTTCGCCAAAATGGACGATCGCCTCTGGTGCAAATTTTCTCATGCTTTTGCTGAGAAAATCGTAGTTGGTGATGTCACCGACGAACAAGTCGATCGACTTGCCCGTTAAATCTTGCCATCGCTGGAGTCGTTGCTGAATCGGTGCGATCGGAGTGAGGGTGTCGCTGCACAGTTCCAGATCCCAGTGCCGCCGCACGAAGCTGTCGAGGATGCCAACTTCGTAACCCTTGTTAGAAAGGTAGAGTGCGGTTGCCCAACCGCAATAGCCATCGCCACCAATAACCAGGACTTTCATAAATCAACGGTGAATCTTGCTTGCCAATACTGGGTTAATGTACCAGGTATTGGTGCATTCTGAACCTTTAATCAAGCGTGTTCGCCCAGGAGAGACTCAGTTTTTTTTGATTAAACCGGAATTTCGTCGGCAAAACTGGCGCGGCGGGTGAATTCAAAGGGGCCGGCGAGGGCTCCCCAGACGTGGGCGTCGGTTTCGGGGTCCCGTCCGCGATCGTGGCTAATAAATTTGTCTTGGTCTATCTCGAATTCACTGTCTAGATAGGTTTTTTTGCCCTTTCTGACCACCGCGCAGCCTTTTCCTGGTTCGACAAACCCTTTGAAGCTGTTGCCCGTCCAGTGCGTAATAAAGGTGCAGCCGGGAAGCAGTGTCAGTTGTGCTTTTTTCATTTCTTTAAGCCGTTGCGGGTCGCGGGAAGCGCCGTAGAATTGTTCTTCGTTTTCTATGGCATAATTTTCGATGTCGATTCGATCGCCCGCCGGGACTAATTTCAAAACTCGCACTCGGTACGGTACATTCAGCTCGATATCGTAGGCTTGCTCTAGGTACAAACTGATCCCATCCAGAAGTTCGACGGGCAAAGGTCTCATGCAGACGCGGATGTGGGCGAAGAAGGGCGGATTTTCAAAGGCTTGGGCTTGGTTGCTGAAGTCGGAGGCCATCCAGCGGCCGAGGGTGACGATATCGGTGGAGTGAGTCATTTCGATTTTAGATTTGGGATTTGGGATTTTGGATTGAGGGAGTAGAAATTATTTTAGGGGAAATTCAGGTGCGATCGGGCTTGAGATTCCTGACTTCTTTAAAAAGTCCGGGATTTGGGTATGCTGTTTTTTTCAGGTAGCCTTACTTATCGGGAAATCATGAAACTACAACCAGTCGAATCCAGCATGATAAAAGCTGTGGGTTATGACGAAACAACTTCTAATCTGGAGGTTGTTTTCAATAGTGGCAAAACCTATCTATATTCTGAAGTGCCGAATAATGTCTATCTAGAACTGATGGACTCTGATTCCAAAGGGAGTTACATGAGATCTTGCGTGATTGACTGCTATCCTTACGAACAGAAGAAGCAACGGCGACGATAAGTACGCCCTTAATCTAGCCGTTTTGAATATCTAATCTTGATTTTTGCAATCTTTGACGAACTCTCACCCATATTTTTTGATTGTGGAGGTGAGAGGAACAATTGGAATTGCTGGATACTCACCCTTTGTTTACCACTCGGTGTCCCCAATGCGATCGTCCCTTTCCCAATTACGAAAATCCCGGTGAATTTTTAAGCCCATTCTAGTTTCCTCTTGACATCAATATTTGAGTTTCTCTCCAGCCCAAGTTATACCAGATAGTCGCTCGGAATCTCAATTACAAAAATTGTCCCCCTGCTCGCGGTCGAATTACAGGTTAATTTACCCCGATGTTTTTTGATAATAGCATAGCTGACAGATAAACCTAAACCTGTACCACTCCCCACAGGTTTTGTTGTAAAAAATGGCTCGAATATGCGTTTTTGAATATGGGTAGGAATCCCACTACCATTATCAGCGATCGCAATTCTTACCCACTCTTTTTCTATCACTTCAGTCTGAATCTTAATCCAAGGATTTTTATTAGTTTGACTAACTTGTTTGAGAGCATCAAGAGCATTACTAATAATACTGATAAATACCTGATTCATCTCACTCGCATAACAGGTGACATGAGGAAGGTTGCCATACTCTTTAATCACTTGTACCTTGGGTTGATTATCACTTTCTTGGAACCCGTTTTGTAAAATTAGTAAAGTACTTTCCAGTCCGGCGTGTAAATCTACAGATTTCATGTCTGCTTCGTCTAAGCGAGAAAAATTACGCAAACTCAGGATAATTTGTTTGATTCGTTCGCTTCCGGCTTTCATGGATTCCAGGATCTTAGTTAAATCTTCCCTGATAAATGCTAACTCAATTTCCTCAATCTTTGCTTGAATTGCTGAGCTTTTATTTGGATATTCTTGCTGATAAAGTTCCAGCAAATTCAGCAAAGATTTCATATAATTTTCTGTCGGCTGAAGATTACTATGAATAAAAGTAACTGGGTTATTAATTTCGTGTGCTATCCCCGCTACCAGTTGACCGAGGGCTGACATTTTTTCACTCTGAATTAGTTGTGTTTGGGTTTGCTGTAAATTTTTCAATGTTTGCTCTAAATCAAAAGCTTTTTGGCTTAACTCTTCTGTTTTTCGCTCTACTTCCGCTTCCAAGGTTTGAGAGTAGTTCTCTACTTGTTGATACAAACGGGCGTTTTCAATGGATATAGCGGCTTGAGCACTAATAATTTGGAGGGTTTCGACGCGATCGCTTGTAAATGCTCCCACTGTTAGATTGTTTTCTAAATACAAAATCGCGATCGATTTTCCCTGCTTGCTAATCGGAATACATAAAACTGATTTAGGCTGCTGGGTGATGATGTAGCGATCGCCTGCAAATTGAGTGGAAGCACTCAAGTTATCAAAAACCGCCATTGTTTGACTTCGGGCTACAGAATAAATCAACCTTTGGGGTAATTCTTGACATTCAGCTAAAGAAATATACCTCTTTTCTGTATGGTTTTGATCCGCTTTCGCCACTACCAACCATTTTGCCTCTCGATCGATCGCTAAAATTCCGGTTTGCGCTCCGGCATGGGCGATGGCAACTTGCATCAAAGTGGCTAATAGTTTCTCTAATTCAATTTCTTGTGAAATAGCTTGTACTGCTTTCATCACCGCCGGAAAATCCAACCATAAATTCTGGCTGTTGGTGTTACTGGTGCTAGTTAAGCTTCTGATCAGCGTTGGAGAGATTGTTCCCTCAGATATGATAGCTCGTTTAGTCGGTTGGAGAATAGCTTCTAGTAGTTGGGGATAGTGTTGTTCTAAATAAGCAACTTTCGCCTTCGCACCCCATCGGGTGTAACAGTAGTATGCTTCCTGCATATATCCAGAAGCAACTTTTTCTTTGCCCCACTCCAGATAAAATTTAGCTGCTAGTTCATTAGCTAACGCTTCTTCTTGGATATATTCGTTTTCTTTGGCTCCGGCAATTGCGCGATCGTACAAATCTCCTGCTTCATAATTCTTGCCTAAAACTCGGCATTTTTCTGCCTCTACTAAGTTAACTTTATGTTGGTGATTCATCGGAGCATAACGCGCCCACTGAGCCAGAGTAGTTTGATGGGTTTCTACCAAAGGGAGAGTGTTAGCTCGCTCAATTTCTGACTGCGTAGAAAATACTGCCCAGTAGGTTAACCCGGCATAAAAATGGAAAACCGCAGTATGAATTACTCCTGCTGCTGCCATCAAATAAAGATTAGCCTGGGCTAGGTATTCTAGGGCAGTGGTGTAGTTGCCAAATAGATAGGCAAGGAGCAATTTGTATATATAGAGAAAAGCGAGTGCTGTAAACTCATTATCCTGATAGTGTTTGGGAATCATCACCGTTTCATCGTAGGCTGTTCCGATTAATAAATCCGGTTGATTGACAACTTCTATCAAACTCTGCACCATCTGTTTTTTCATCTTCAGATAACCCAGAGGAGAATCTTGCTTAACTTGAGCTAAGACAACACAGTAATTTTCTATTTCTGATTCCCAATCATATAAATCCACTCCAGCGAAGAAACTATCGTCAAAATAAACACTAATATTGTAGCCAGCATTTAGGGCATCACCAGTTTCCATTCCAGCCATATAGCCCTCTTTTGCCGTTATAATTACTGCCCTTAGTGCTTCTTGACGATGCTGGAGAAAACAGCCAAACAAAAGTAAAGTTCTGGACTTAAATTCCCCTACATTCAACTGATTGAGTACGCTCAGTCCCACTCGACCAAAGGAATAGCCTTTTTCTACTTCTCCCAAAAAGACAGAGAGCACCATGCCATAACTTGCATACCCGATTGTTGATGCCGGTGCATTTCCAAATTGGAGTGATAGACTGACCATTGTGGAGCAATGCAGAGGCAGCAAGGCAGGATTTCCCGCAAAAATGGGCGAAAACAACATTGCTAACAGTTGCATAGCCGCAATTGTCCGAGGATCGCTCATCACAGGGAGGTTAATCAGTTCCTCAATCTGTTTGCCCTGGAGTTGATCGGCAAGGGTTTGTAGTAGTTTGCCGATCAAGGCTTCGTCAGGTTCCGATGAGAACTCAACCCCTAATTGTGTTAGGGCATTTCTGCCTACTGCGATCGCTTCTAACATCTGACTCTGGGCTGTCAGTGCGTTGATTTGAATCTCAAATATTTTGACTTTATCTAATATTGTTTTAGCCGATCGCAAAACCATATCTGCTATTTTTTCCATAGCATCAAAATCAGCATTCAAGTAGGCAGTTTCCGCCGCAGCTACATACAGATTGAGGGTTAATTCATACTGAGTTTGCCAACAGTCTGGGGTTAGCAACTCAACTCCTATTTGCACAAAACTTCTGGCGGCTGAATAGGCTGTAGAATTTCTGGCTTTCTGTCCGGCTGCTAAGTTAAGTCTGGCTAAGGCTTCTCGTTCTTCAGCTTGAGTAATTAACCCACTTCCTAAATTCAAATGCCCGACAATATCAAATAGATTTTCTTCCTTTTCTATCTCTGATAACTTTTGTTGGAGAAGTTGACCTATTTTGAGATGAGTTGCCTGTTTTTGGTTTTTGGGAATCAGAGAATAGGCAGCTTGTTGAACGCGATCGTGTAAAAATCTGTATCTAGCATTTTGTTTATTAGCATTTTCATCTTCGGGGCTTAAGTTATTATTGCCTTCAACCTGATAAAACTTATAAACATTACTAATTGGTAAAATCAAACCGCCCTGCAATGCTCTCCATAAAACCGTCGCAGTCTCAGTTTCTGATTGTTGTGAAACTATTGCCAAATTATGCAAATCGAACTGCGCCCCTATACAAGCAGCCAACTTTAAAACGTCCTGAGTTGGAATTGGTAATTTCTGCAATTGCAACCCCATGAATTCAACAACATCATCTGTAATTGTCAAGGCTTTGATTTGGGAAATATCGCACTGCCAATGCTGGATATCCCAATTAAAGGTAATTAACTTGTCATCGTGTAAAGCTTTGAGGAACTGAGTTGCAAAGAAAGGATTTCCCTTGGTTTTTTGATAGACTAATTTTGTCAAAGGCTGGGCAAAAGATAGTTCGCAATTTAGCGTATCTGCTACCAATCGATTAATATCCGATTCTCTTAACGGTGGTAATGTAATCGTATTTACCGTTGCCCCAGTTTTGAGCAGTTCATCTACGGTTAAGATAAATGGATGTACTGGTGACACTTCATTATCTCGATAAGCACCTAATATCAATAGATGTCCTGTATCTTGTTGCCTCAATAATGAGAGCCAATTCAGTGATGCAGAATCAGCCCATTGCCAGTCATCTAAAAACATCACTAAGGGATGTTCTTTACTGGTAAAGACTTTGACAAATTTTTGAAATAATAAATTAAAGCGATTTTGGGCGGCTGTTCCTGATAACTCTAGGGATGGTGGCTGTTTACCGATGATGTTTTCTAACTCAGGAATTACATCAATTAATACTTGCCCGTTGTCTCCCACTGCTGCGAGAATATTGGTTTTCCATGTTTGCAGTTGTTCTTCTGATTCTGATAATAGTTGCCCCATTAAATCGCGAAAAGCTTCCACGAAAGCCGAAAATGGGATATTCCGTTGAAATTGGTCATATTTCCCTTTAATAAAATAGCCGCGTTGCCGAACTATAGGTTTATGTACTTCATTAACTACTGCGGTTTTGCCAATCCCAGAAAAACCCGCTACTAGCACTATTTCTGTTGTGCCATTGGCGACACGATCGAAGGAATTTAATAGTTGATTAACTTCGGCTTCTCTTCCGTAGAGTTTTTCGGGAATTAGGAAGCGATCGCTGATATCTCGCTTTCCTATTTCAAAAGGTTCTATTGTGCCTGTAGTTTGTAGTTGAGCTAGACAGATTTCTAAATCGTGCTTAATTCCCAAGGCACTCTGATAACGATTTTCGGCATTTTTTGCGATCAGCTTACTGACAATTTCTGACAGAACTAGTGGTATTTCTGAATTAATTTGATGGATGGGTGTCGGCTGTTTCGCCAGGTGACAATGTACCAATTCCATTGCATCTTCCGATCTAAATGGTAATGTTCCCGTCAATAATTCATAAAATGTCATTCCCAGACAATAAAAGTCACTACGATAATCTATGCCTCGATTCATTCGACCCGTTTGTTCAGGAGAAAGATAGGCTAATGTGCCTTCTAAATCATTAGTATTATGAATCTCTTGAGTTTCTCTTGGTAGGAGGGAAGCAATACTAAAATCAATTAATTTGATGTTTTTGGTGGCGGGCTCGATTAGAATATTAGCCGGTTTTATGTCTTTGTGTATGACTCTATTTTGGTATAAGTAGTGCAGGATTTCTGTTGTTTTAATAGCTATCCTGAGAAATTCAGCTAAAGGTAAGTATTGATATTGGGCTTTTTCATCCGTGGCTGTTTGGAGATAATCAGATAGGGAAATTCCACCAAAGTCTTCCATTACTAAGGCATAGCCATTGCCATATACTTCTAGGGTTAAGGGTTTGATAATACTAGGAAAGTCTAGATTTTTGGCAATGGTATATTGGTTGCGGAATTGAACGATTTCGTTAAAGTTTGGGTATTCATTTTGCAGTAATTTGATGACAACGGGTTGTTGGTCACTGGTACGGATGCCTCGATAGACAAGGGTGCGCGTACCTGTGTACAATTGCTCTGTGATTTGATAATCTGGGAAGTTGGGGAGCGCATTCATAATTTGTTAAGCTAATCTTAAGTTATTTTGTAGTGCTCCCCGATTAGCAGGATTTACTTGTTTGGGATAAATTTCTCCACAAGCTCGATCGTCGCTAGTTACTTGTCAAATATTATCATAGCGCTTGTTAAAACGCCCGCTTTGCAAGAATTGTGACTTTGTGTAAGTAGGTGCAGATATTTAAACAGAACTTAGGCGACGGCGGCTGAGGATGGATAAACTGGCGACTACTCCCCGTACCTGCTGTGCTTTGACTTCCTGGTAGCGCCGCTTTGTTGTTATTTTATTTGAGCGATCGCTTTATGGCAAACATAGTTGGATATTCCAATTAATTCAGATGCCAGGGTGAGAGTTTTTACCTATAACTTGTTGCAACGAATAGGTTTAGGTATATTTAGTAACATATTTGACTGTCGGAGTCTTAGTCTTTTGATTGGCAACAGCTTCCCGCCTTACTTTCCTTTCATTTTACAATATTTTTCGGGTCTGTTGCTGTGTGCCAAGAAGTTTCTTCGGGATTAGATGAATTAGCGTTCGTCAAGGAATTGTCAGTCAGCCAAGAGTCTAATTAAGCTAGTTTTACTCTCAGGTTCTAGGGACCGAAGCATTTGCGCGCCAAATCTCCAAGTTTAATCAGAGATTTTTGGGGTGCAAAGACTTCGGACGATCGATACTTTTACCAGAGGTTTCAATCTCTGAGTTCCAAGTCACAAAGCAGGCGAATTAGATGAGTTTGACAGCCCGCAGACCAAACATCAGCACTGTCGCCAAGCCAATCATGCCGCCGAAAATCCCAAAATAAGTTATTGCTCCGCTAAGAGTCATTGCAATTTCTCCAAAACAATCAATAAAAAGACATATAAGAACTATAATCTAAAATCTAATATCTAAACTTAGATAAATATGCAATCGATAATTAAAGTTGACTTGGGGCCACAATCTTACAATGTTTGCGTGCGATCGGGCGGTTTAGACGAACTCGGCAGTCTGATGGGCGATCTAAGTTTGGGCAAAAAAGTGCTGGTGGTGTCGAATCAGTCGATTTTTCGGCAGTACGGCGAAAGAGCAACAGCAGCCCTCGAATCGGCAGGCCTGGAAGTCAGTAGCTGCATCTTACCACCGGGAGAACAGTACAAAACTTTAAATTCGGTGCAGAAAATTTACGGTGCGGCTTTGGCAAACCGTTTAGAACGTTCCTCGACAATGGTGGCTTTGGGCGGCGGGGTGGTGGGCGATATGACGGGTTTTGCGGCGGCGACTTGGCTGCGGGGAATTAATGTCGTGCAGGTTCCGACTTCGCTGTTGGCGATGGTTGATGCTTCTATTGGGGGCAAAACGGGGGTAAATCATCCTTTGGGGAAGAATTTAATCGGGGCTTTTCACCAGCCGCGCTTGGTTTTGATTGACCCGGATGTACTCAAAACTCTGCCGGCGAGGGAGTTTCGCTCGGCGATGGCGGAGGTGATCAAGTACGGGGTGATTTGGGATGCTGAACTTTTCGGGAAGTTGGAGAAGTGCAAGCGTTTGGATCAAATGCGCTATGTGAAGGCGGATTTGTTGGCAGAAATTTTGAGCAGGTCTTGCCAAGCTAAGGCTGAGGTGGTAAGCAAGGATGAGAAGGAATCGGGTTTGCGGGCGATTTTGAATTACGGACACACCATCGGTCATGCTGTGGAAAGTTTGACCGGTTACAAGGCGATCAATCACGGGGAAGGAGTGGCTATCGGCATGGCTGCGTCAAGCCGGTTGGCTGTGGAGTTGGGAATGTGGGATCAAGAGTGCGATCGCCGCCAGTCTGCTTTGATTGAAAAAGCGGGTTTACCTGCTAAATTGCCTGCGGGTGTGGATGTTGAGGAAATTTTGCATACTTTGCAACTCGATAAGAAGGTGCAGGATGGCAAGGTGCGGTTTGTGCTGCCGGTGCGCTTGGGTGAGGCCGCTGTGAGCGATCGGGTGGATGGGGATTTGATTATACAAGTTTTGAAGGAAATGCTTTAGATTCTCGTTTTTGGGGGTGTTTAACCTGCGGTGAACGCCCATTAACGCCGATCGCCAATGATGTTTTTTGTTTCAATGTCCGCGATCGGCGGTTGAGTTTAGGAGTCGCTCGAGGGCGAATTCATTTCCTCCAAAATTCGATCGATTCTGTTAGCGGCTTGAGTTCTGCCTTGCTTGATAAATAACTCCTTAGCTTTTTTGAGGCTGGCTACTGCCTCCGCTTGGTTTTCCTTATCTCCTTGCTGGTACAAACCGACTCCTAAATTGTTTAAAGCATCGGGATATTGGCTGTTAATTTTAACGGCTTGTCTCCACTGAACAATTGCCTCGGGCAACTGCCCCTGACTTGCCATCGCCACGCCTAAATCGTTGTGAGCTTTGGCGTGTTGCGGGTTGGCTTCAATTGCTTTTTGGAATAGACCGATCGCGTCGCTCATTTTTCCTTGGCCCGACAGCATAGTTCCCAACTTGTAATAAGCATCCGCTTGTTTGGGATAGCGAGCGATTAGTTGCCGGTACAAAGCTTCGGCATTGACAGTATTTCCTTGACCGTAAAGGTCGTTGGCAGTTCTCAAACCCACCGTGTAGCCTTTACCTACAACTTGGCACTTTTTCTCGGAGTTGCCTTCCTGCTTGCAAATCCTGAGTTCGTCTCCCTTCATCTCGTAGGATAGAACTTCTCGAACAGCAGGTCCTCGGCGCGGTGGCTGCAAGTTCTGCGACTGCAAGTTTTGCTTTAGTTGCAGGGCGATTGGCTCAGCTTGTACCTGTTGGGCCGCTGCCCCATTCCAGATTCCTGCACCCACCAAAATGCTTGGGGCGATCCACCTCAAAGGTTTGAACAAGCGAAACTCTCGATCGTTTTTCATGTCTTTTGTGGAAATGTGTTGTTGATATCCTGGGTTTGACTAGCGCCGTAAGAGTCGGAGCAGATGGGGGTCTACCCGATGAAATAGTTAGTTATTAACAGTCGAGATATTTTAGCACTGTGTGGCCGATTTTGAGTTAAATTAGAGGAGAATTCCGATCGATTCTCAGTCAACCTTAGCAGGAAAGTAGAAATGGGGCAGCCTCTTCTCACCATGATCATTGCGCTCATCCTCGGCTACGCTGTTAACTCAAGCTTCAAAATAGTCAGCGGCGGCGACGAAGCTTTAGTCGAACGTTTGGGTCAATACAAGCGCACCCTAAAGCCCGGATTCCACTTTATCAGTCCCCTGGTCGAAAAAGTCGTCTGCGTGGACACAAGCCGTGAAAGAGTTTTAGACATTAAACCTCAGTCAGCAATCACGGGAGATAATGTGGCTCTCGAAGTCGATGCCGTTGTGTATTGGCGCGTTGTGAATTTACAGAAAGCTTATTATGGAATCGATCAAATTGAAAATGCGATCGCCAACTTAGTTTTAACGACGTTTCGCGCTGAAATTGCTCGATTGCCAATGCAAGACATCTTGGCTTCCCGAGATGACATGAATAAAAAGTTACTCAAGAAGTTGGACGAAGCTACTGAAACTTGGGGCGTCAAAGTAATTCGGGTGGAAATTCAAAGCATTACACCTCCGAAAAGGGTGCAAGAAGCGATGGAATTGGAGCGCGCCACTAAAAGCGAGTGGCAAGCAATGGTCAATAAAGCGATCGGCACTAAGGAGTACATGAGGCTCTTAGTTGAAGCTTTAGACTCCCATCCGAATAGCAAGCAAGTTTTGAATTACTTAGTCACCGAAAAATACTTACAGGCTCAAGAAAAATTGGGCGAAAGCGACAATGCCAAAATTCTGTTTATGGACCCGAAGAATATGTCAGAAGCTCTCAACAATTTGATGGAGTCTATCCCTGATATCCCTTTGGGAGATCGCGGCGGGGAAATGAAAGTTATCGATACTCAAACTTCTCAAGATTGATATCGGAAGATGGCGTCGGCAACCAGACAAACATCGTGCATTTCTGTGACATCGTGAACTCGCAAGATATCTGCCGAATTTGCGATCGCACCTGTACAAGCCGCCGCTGTCCCCCAAATTCTTTGTTTCGCCAATGGCTGATTCAAAATATGACCGATGAAGCTTTTGCGCGATACTCCTACTAAAATTGGACAGTCCAAACCGCGGAATTTGGCCAACTGCTGCAGAATTTCCAAGTTTTGACTGTAAGTCTTAGCAAAGCCAATACCAGGGTCTAGAATTATGTGAGATTTGTCAATCCCCGCAGCCACTGCCTCCGCAATTCGACTCTCTAAAAATTCCCTAATTTCCCCAATTAAATCGCGATAATCTGTGAGTTTTTGCATCGTCTGGGGAGTTCCCCGAATGTGCATCAAAATTATTGGCACTTTTAACTGAGCAACGGTTGACAGCATTGCCGAGTCAAAAGTTGCTCCCGAAATATCATTGATAATATCAGCTCCCGCCTCAACCGCAGCTTTGGCAACCTGCGCTCTGGTAGTATCGACCGAAATAGGAACTGAGCCAAAAATCTCGGCTTTTTGCCGCAGTATCTGTACCACAGGTATAACGCGATCTATCTCCTCTGAAGAGGATATTTCCGCTGCACCCGGCCGAGTAGATTGACCGCCAATATCAATAATATCAACTCCAGATTTTACCATATTTTCCGCTTGCGCTAAAGCAGATTCTATGGTATAGTAATCTCCGCCGTCGCTGAAACTGTCAGGGGTGACGTTCAAAACGCCCATTAAATAAGTGCGTTTTCCCCACTCGAAAGATTTATTTCTAATGGTTAATTTGCGATCGGTCATCAGTTATTCTAAATCGCTCTACTTGAAAAGATAACAGATAACTTTTAGGGGCTGGTTTAGCAAAAAGTCTCTGGCTCTGAATAAACAATTTTTGTACAAAACCCGCCCTTTCGAGGGGTCTTTTAGGGGCAGATTTAGTACAAATTCGATCGCCCAACTATCCCAGTCAGGGCGGGTGAGAGCGCAAATTTAAGCAACTGCCGACAAATTTTTGGCTCGAGCACCAGCCCCTACTTAAATTTTCACAACTTGTAATTGACAATTCGAGCAAAACTCGCAGATTCCAAACTCGCACCGCCTACCAGAACCCCGTCAATCTCAGGCATCGCCATAACTTCATCAATATTCTCCGGTTTAACAGAGCCGCCGTACTGAATTGGCACGTCAGGATTAGTCAATTTACTGCGAATCAAACCAATAACTCGGTTAGCTTCCTTCGTTTCGCAAGTATCGCCAGTCCCTATCGCCCAAATAGGCTCGTAAGCAATTACCAACTTTTGCTGGTCAACACCAACCAAATCTTTTTCCAACTGAGAAAAAATGTGAGCTTCAGTTTCCCCTGCATCTCGCTGCTGCTTGGTTTCCCCGACGCACAGAATCGGAATTAAATCGTATTTCTGAGCAGCTTTCAGCCGCAAATTCACCGTTTCGTCAGTTTCCCCAAAATACTGGCGCCGCTCGCTGTGTCCTACGATGACATAGCGCACACCAAGTTCACTAAGCATTGGCCCGGAAATTTCCCCAGTAAAAGCTCCCGACTCTTGCCAGTGAACGTTCTGAGCACCGAGTCTGATCCGGCTGCCGTGCAAATTTTTCGAGAGGACAGCCAAGGAAGTGAAGGGAACGCAAAGCACGACTTCCCGTTCCTCTGGGGTTTCCGTCAGGCAGGACATGAATCCTTGAAGAAACTCTAGGGATTCTGCCCTAGTTTTGTACATTTTCCAGTTGCCAGCTATAACTATTTTGCGCACTATTTCTTTAAGTCCTTGTCCTTACAACGCAATTAATAGTCTAAAGCTTTAGCGTACCTTTCGATCCCTTATTGCCCAAACTCGATGCGAGCTTGCTCAACTAAGTCAACGGTGATGACTGAGGTTTCGGCTTCGCGGGCTAAGTTCTCGATGCGGACGCGAGCTTGTCCCCGGACAAAATAGGGAATATTTTTCAGCTTTGCCTTGGCTTCAGGCGTCCATTTGAGATCGTCGGAAAATTCGGAATCGGGCATGGCGTATTGGTCGATCGACTACAAGCCTTTATTTATCTGGCTTTGATGGAAAGCCAGTATCTCTTAAATTTACCATAAGTGCGAGCGGGCTTTCCATCGATGGCGAGAAGGATTCACATTGTTTAATTTTTTATTCTAATGATTTATTCTTGAAGTCCTACTTTGTGGCTGGTGACAGCTTCGGTATTTCTGGAGCAAAATTTATGAACCCAATGGAGAACTATTGCTCGCTCATGTGGACCATCCGAGCTCGATTCGATGTTATTGACACACTTCGCCCATCGAGTGCCGATTTCTTTTAACGGGCAGAGTCCGCCGCATTCCACGGTTGAAAAATTGTTAAAGCTATTGCTTTTGCGTGCTTAGTAAAAATCGACAATGGTTTGAAGTAGGTTCGTAGAGATGCCGAAAAGCAATGGAATGCCGAAACCATCTTCCAAAATCTCAAGTCCAAGAATCTCACAGTTTTGCCAAACCCTAGCATTTTTCGACAGGCGACCCCCGCAGATAAAACCTCTCTTCGGCATAAGTGTGATAGTTGAAGGCATTCGAGAAAGACGACTTACGTACAGTAATCTTATTGAAATTTCTCAAAGATTTCATGGGTAGCTAAATGAGACTCGGCGGTTGAAACCTATCCTAAACTTGCGTCTCGTCTGCCCAAGCGCAGGCGTGCAGGCACGTGCTTTCGCGGACTCAAAGAATAAAATGGGTATTAAAGCCAGATTTCCTATGATGACTGCTGACTAATGGCTAATGATATCATGTCCAATCGATTAACCATAATATCCCGGTCAGGGCGGGTTTTTGAGATGGGAGATTGTTGGCAGGTATTGTTGGTAAACCCGCCCCTACAAAAATCGCGGTTCCTCGATCGGACATGATATGACTAATGACTAATGATTAATGACTAATGACTAATGACTGCTGACTAATGACTAATGACTAATGACTAATGACCAAGAATTTCTTAATGGTACCCGCCACGTGATTTATCCGTGGAATCAATCCCTTTTCGAAAATCGAAAATCCTCAAGAAAGAGCATTTATCCGTGGGGTCAATCTAAAATCTAAAATCTAAAATCTAAAATCGATTGACTGCTGTCGGAGCGGAATCTCGATCGCAAACTCAGTACCTTTGCCCAATTCCGAATTGCATTTTAAAATGCCACCGTGTTTCTCTACCACAATTTGGTAACTAATTGACAGTCCCAATCCAGTACCTTTTCCCACCGACTTAGTAGTGAAAAAAGGGTCAAATATGCGTTGTCTCATAGATTCCGAAATTCCCGGGCCGTTGTCAGAAATCCGAATCACCGCGCTAGGAACATTGCCATCAAGTTGACCGACAGCAGTAGAGATTTTAATTTGAGGAGCCACAGGTTGACCGGGGAGCAACTTGTGCGATTCCAAAGCATCGATCGCATTCCCGATTACATTCATAAACACCTGATTCAACTGTCCAGCATAACACTCAACCAGAGGCAAAATGCCGTATTCTTTAACTAGCACAATGTTTGCACTGTCCGGATTAGATTTCAGCCTGTGCTGTAAAATTAACAGCGTGCTGTCAATGCCCTCGTGAATATCAACCGCCTTCATTTGACTTTCGTCAAGACGAGAGAAATTCCTTAAAGACAAAACTATTTGACGGATGCGATCGGCTCCCACCTTCATTGACAATAGCAATTTTGGCAAATCTTCTAGCAGAAATTCTAAGTCAATTGCTTCGGTCAATTCGCCAATTTCAGGGCTAGAATAGGGATAATGCTGCTGGTAAAGTTCCAGCAAACTAAGCAAGTTCTCAGTATATTCAGTAGCGTAATTGAGATTGCCGTAAATAAAATTAACGGGATTGTTAATTTCGTGAGCAATCCCGGCCACCAGTTGCCCCAAACCAGACATTTTTTCAGTCTGAATCAATTGAGCTTGAGTGTGCTGCAAATCCTTTAAGCTTTGAGAAATTTGTTCTGCTTGGCGTCGGGTTTGAGCCAGCAAATCGGCTTGTTGGATAGCTACGCCTAACTGATTGGCAATCTGAGCTAAAAAGTTAAGTTCTGAACTTGCCCAGCAGCGGGGCCCCGAATGTTGATACGCTGTCAGCAAACCCCAAAGTTCTTGTCCTACAAAAATCGGCGCGATCGCATAAGCCTTCACCTGAAATTGCTCTAAAATACCGCTGTCACACTCCGAGTGACAAGCTTGAGAGATATCGTCAACTGCTAGAGTTTCATTATTGAGATACCTGCCGCCTCGGTTTGACTGCAAATAAGTATTTTCCCAAACCGTAGTGATACCTTCCCCTACCAATTTTCTCCAGCCATCTTTCACAAACTCGGCAACATATTGGCCGCTCCAATCAGGATTAAAGCGAGAGACAGCAATTCTATCGACTTGCATAAACTGAGAAACTTCTTGGGTTGCCGCCTTAAAAATTGCCTTGATATCGAGAGATTGTCGAATCTTGGCTACAACTTCAAACAGTATCCGCTGTTGCTCGGCGGTTCTCTGCAGAGCGATCGTTTGCTGGCGCGTTTGAGCGAGCAAATCTGCTTGTTCTAATGCTACGCTCAACTGAGCTGCGACTTGCGTAGCGAACTGGACTTCCGAAGTTTTCCAATTTCGGGAACAGCCGCACTGGTGCACGCACAGCAAACCCCAAAGTTCGCTGCCTTTAATCAGCGGGATAATCACCTGGGCTCTAATTTGAAATTGAGCTAAAATAGCAGCGTGGCAGTCTGAGAGTCCTGCACTCTCGGTGTCGGCAAGCACTTGAATGTGTCCCTGACTGTATTTATTCGCATAGTTTTTCCCAAAACACCGATCGCGAATTTTCACATCCATTACCGAACAAAAACCAGGCAAAACCTCTTCGGTAATAAATTCGCCTTCATTAAACTTTGAGTCGGGCTCGAAGCGATAAACCCCAACTCTGTCTGCATTTAAAATTCGCTGCAGTTCTGTAGCTGTCGTGCGAAAAATTGTATCTAAATCGAGAGATTGTCGAATCTTAGCAACTACCTCAAACAGTATCCGTTGCTGCTCGCTGGCGTAGTGCAAATCAACTGTTTGCTGCTGAGTTTGAGCCAGCAAATCTGCTTGTTCTAGCGCGATGCTGAGCTGAGCGGAAATTTGGGTAGCAAAGTTAATTTCGGAGGGTTCCCAGTTGCGGGGAGCCGAACACTGGTGCAGGCACAGCAATCCCCAAAGGTCGTTGCCTTTCATGACCGGTGCAACTAAAGTAGCTTTGACTTGAAATTGCTCCAATATTTGCCGAAAGCAATCTTGCAGTCCGGCCTGTCTGATGTCGGACATTGAGTGAATTCGTCCCTGAGAGTAGAGATTGGCGTACCTTTCTCCAAAACAGCCATCGTGCACTTTGACTGCCATTGCTGACAGAAAATCTGGCAAAACATCTTCGGCCACGAATTCGCCATCGTTAAATTCCGATGCGGGATCGAAGCGGTAAACCCCTACTCTATCTGCATTTAAAGCCCGCCGCACTTCCTGGCACATCGTGCTAAAAATCTTGTTCAAGTCGAGGGATTCCCGCATTTTTGCCACTACTTCAAACAGCACTCGCTGCTGTTGGGTCACCTGCTGCAGTTGAGCTGTGCGCTCTTGAACTTGAATTTCTAAATTAGTGTTAAGTGCCTCTATTTTTTGGTGTAGTTGGTGGTGGTTAACTGCCTGAGCAAAGTGGCTGCCAAAAGTTTGTAATAATTCAATTTCTTCAGCCTTCCATTCGCTAATTTGGGCTGTTTTTGATTCTTTCCACGCTTCAAAAGATATCCGAGATTGGGCGAGCCGTTCGTCGCTATCAAACTGTCTGGCCCAGAGAGTTTCGGTGTCAAATTCTTCTCTAAAAATGCTCAAGTAACCGAATAGTTGGTGGCGGGTTTTGAGCGGTACGATTAAAATGCTGCGAATTTTTGTCGATCGAAATGCAGGTTGCAGGCTTCTCAAACTGCTAATTTTGTACAAGTCGGGAATTGCCCAAAACTGTTGCTCGCCGGATTTAAAATATTCGTGCCAGACACTGTATTGCTCCAGGTGCGGGTATTTTGCCAAAATTTGCATCTTCGGCCCCTCGCCGCAAGTGTAGACTTTGAGTGCGCGAGTGGAGTTCTCCGAATAGGGCACTATACTCGTAACCTTGCTGCTGTCGAAAATGAATGGTGTGGCGAAAATACACAGCCTGCCGCCGGCTGCGTCTAGTGCTGCTACCGATTCTGCCAAAGCTGCTTGCAGTTCCATTGCCGGCTGGGAGTTAAGGGCTGCGGCGACGCGGTTGACGGCAGTTTCCCGCATCGCTTTCGCCTGGGTTCGGGCGAGGATGGTTGATTGGGCTATGGCGACGGCGAGCTGATCTGCCACCATCTGAACGCCTTGCAGTTCGTTTTCTGCGACACTCCGGGATTCGGAGTGGTGAGATACCAGCAACCCCCATAATTCTTCGCCGTGAAAAATTGGTACTACCAAGGAAGCCTTGACGCCGAGTGCAGTCAAGTATTCAGCGTGGCAGGGGTCGATCGCACGAAAGCGCATTTCGTCGGACAGCAGTTGGCCGGAAACCGCGTCGCGGCGGGGACTTTGGCCTAGCAGCCCGGAATCTATATCGACGATCGATCGCACCTCTACCTGCGCGAACATTTCGCGGGCGTGAGGGGGAATATCGTCTGCTGGAAAATGCAGACCTAATAGTGATGGCAAGCGGTTACCGTTAATTGATTCGGCTATCACTTCACCGCTGCCGTCGTTATGAAATTTGTAGATTTTTACTCTGTCTGTTCCTAAGAACGATTGAACTTCCGCTGCTGTGGCGCTCAGAATTTCTGGCAATTCTAGAGATCGGCGAATTCGGTTGGCGATGCGTTCGAGCAAATTTGCTCGATCGTAACTCACCTTGACATTTTGGATCTTTAAGGAGTCCATTATTAATATTTTGCTTTCCCAGTAATAAAAGTAAGCCGCCCAAAAGTTTTGTGCCTGTTAAAAAATTCGGCCACCGCCATTTAATAAAATATAAATATTCTGAGGGCGATGGTCGATTAGTTTTGCACGGCTAACGAGTTACCTTAAAATTGCAAAAAAGCATTGCAACTTTCAATTGTGTGGGAGTGAACTACCCACACTTCTCTTCGAGTAAGTGTGGGCTTCCGGCTTCATTGACAGATGCCTTTCCACCTTGCGGCTTATTGGTCTTACTCCGCCTCTGCACGGCAAGAACGGGGTTCCCTCCGTCGATAGTCAGTATCCGAATGCCTTCAGTTCGGATGTTCAATGCAGCATTAGCGTCACGGTCATGATGAGTTCCACACTTAGGACAATCCCACTCCCTGATATCAAGCGGCAATTGATCGACAACATGACCACAGCATGAACACTTTTTAGAACTGGGAAAAAATCTGTCAATTTCTACGAGTTTACCTTCCTTGCGCTCTAGCTTGTACGTAAGGAAGTTGACAAATATGCCCCAACCGACATCGGATATTGCCTTGGATAGCTTACGGTTCCGAACCATACCCTTTGTATTGAGATTCTCTACAGCAATGACTTGGCTTTCGTCTACCAGTTTCCTGCTCAATTTATGCAGAAAGTCTTGGCGGGTATTTGATACTCTCTCGTGAACCTTAGCTACAAGTTTTCTATATCTCTCTCTAGTTTTACTCCCCTTAGTTTTACGAGCAAGCTTTTGTTGTTTCCTGGCAAGATTCTTTGCATGGCGCTTCAAGTGCTTGGGATTAGAATACTTGGTTACTTGTTCACCGTCATGAACAATGGCAAAATCCTTCAATCCCAAGTCAATGCCTAAAGTTTTGTTTCCAGAATCCGGGCAAGAAGAGTCTTCTGTTTCACACAAAATAGAGGCAAAATACTTGTCCGATGGAGTCTTACTGATTGTTACTGTCTTAATGATTCCAGTGATTTCACGGTGAAACACTGCTTTGATTTCACCGATTTTTGGAACACAGAGCAAATCATTTTTAACAGTGACGTTTTGAGGGTACTGAATTGACTGTTTATCCGGCTTTGACTTGAATCTAGGAAACTTGGCTATCCCCTGAAAAAAGTTTGTATAGGCTTTATTGAGATTGATTGCCACACACTGCAATACAGCAGAGTAGCAATCCTCTTTCAACCAAGGAAAGTCTTTCTTCAGTTGAGGCAACATCCCTTTGTAAGTTGCCAGCTTTAAAGTTTTACCCGTTTCCTGGTAGTGCTGAATGCAGGCATTTAAGGCGTAATTCCAATACCAACGGGCGCAACCAAATGACTTTGATAGAGCCACTTGTTGCTCGGCCGTTGGATATAGTCTAACCTTAAATGCTTTCAGCATTTTACTTATGCAAACTCCTTGTATTATAATACCAAGCGAGGAAACAATGAGGAAACAAAATGAAGGATAAATACATCAGAATTCGGACATCAGAGCGACGATTGAATAAGCTGCGTTTATATGCAGTTTCAAAAGAAAAAACGATGACTCAGATAATAGAAGACTTTATCGACAGTTTACCCAGTAAGAGATTGGGCGACTCCGTACCTACGTCGCCCCACGATTCATCCCACGCTCACCCTTTGGGTTGAGACGTGGGGCTTCTCGTGAATTAAGCTAAAACTTTTCTACTTTAAATATAAACTTTGTAGACCCGGCAGTGCAAGCTCTTTACCCTAACTGAGTAAATTTGTCAAGTTTTAAGACTTGCAGAGTCACTCAGAGAAAGGTCGATCGACCGCAAAGCCACTTTTTCTAGATATTGGAGCAAAAAAAAAGCTCCTGCCGCCCGAGCAGGAGCCTTTTTCGATTAGACAATCAAATCAGAAATAAATTCGATCGATTAGTCCAAATTAGGCATAGACAGCACTGGTTCATTTTCGCGATCGATACCCTTCTCAAAGCCAGCGACAGCCGCGCGAGCGCGACCAGCGTGCCACAAGTGGCCGACCAAGAAGAAGAAACCCATCACAAAGTGGAAACAGGCCAGCCAAGAACGAGGAGAAGTGAAGTTAAACGAGTTAACTTCAGTCGCCACACCGCCCACAGAGTTCAAAGAACCCAAAGGAGCGTGAGTCATGTACTCAGCCGCGCGGCGAGCTTGCCAAGGCTGAATGTCATTCTTGATTTTGTTCAAGTCCAAACCGTTAGTACCGCGCAAGGGTTCCAACCAAGGGCCTTGGAAATCCCAGAAACGCATCGTTTCACCGCCGAAAATGATTTCGCCAGTAGGAGAGCGCATCAGGTATTTACCCAGACCGGTGGGGCCTTGTGCAGAACCGACGTTAGCACCCAAGCGTTGGTCGCGGATCAGGAAGGTCAAAGCTTGCGCTTGAGAAGCTTCCGGGCCCGTCGGGCCGTAGAATTCGCTGGGGTAAGCAGTATTGTTGAACCAGACAAAGCAGCAAGCGATGAAGCCCATCAGGGACAAAGCGCCCAAGCTGTAAGACAGGTAAGCTTCGCCAGACCAGATTAAGGCGCGGCGAGCCCAGCCGAAAGGCTTGGTCAAAATGTGCCAAACACCGCCAGCGATACAAATCAGGCCGAGCCAGATGTGACCGCCGATGATGTCTTCCATGTTGTTGACGCTGACAATCCAGCCTTCGCCACCAAAAGGAGAGCGAACCAAGTAGCCAAAAATCACAGCCGGGTTCAGAGTGGGGTTGGTGATAATACGCACGTCGCCGCCGCCCGGAGCCCAAGTGTCATAGACACCGCCGAAGAACATCGCCTTAGCCACCAGCAGCAAGCAACCGCCACCCAACAAAATTAGGTGATAGCCGATGATGTTGGTCATCTGGTTCTTGTCTTTCCAGTCGTAGCCGAAGAAAGAAGAGTATTCTTCGAGAACTTCCGGACCGCGAACGGCGTGATAAATGCCGCCCAAACCGAGAACAGCAGATGAAATCAAGTGAAGAACGCCGACTACGAAGAACGGGAAGATATCCGTAACTTCACCGCCGGGGCCGACGCCCCAACCCAAAGTAGCGATGTGGGGCATCAAGATTAAGCCCTGTTCGTACATGGGCTTTTCTGGGATAAAGTGAGCGACTTCAAACAAAGTCATTGCACCGGCCCAGAACACGATCAAGCCAGCGTGAGCGACGTGTGCGCCCAGCAGTTTGCCGGAGAGATTGATTAAACGAGCGTTGCCAGACCACCAAGCGAACCCGGAGGATTCTTGGTCGCGACCGCTTGCGTAGGAATTAGAGAGCGTTACCACCCGGTAGAACCTCCAACGATTTTAGATTTTGGATTTTGGGTTTTTTTGTTTCCCTAGTAGGACACGGGAGTACCGCACCTGCCCCGGGGAATAGGGATTTGGATTTCAGATTAATTTAAAAAAATTAAATTAATCTGAAATCCAAATCCAGATTTTTTTAAAGTGCGTTACCGCGAGGCAGAACTTCTTCAGGGAAGATGAAGTTTTCGTGGGGTTGGTCCGTAGGAGCCATCCAAGCACG